>JAOZRQ010000049.1:0-11369 GCA_029940115.1 Desulfobacterales bacterium | reverse complement strand
CAGAGACACCCGGAGTGCCAAGCTTCCAGTTTGGCAGAGACACCCGGAGTGCCAAACTTTCAGTTTGGCAGATGTCCGGAGCGGCAAACATTTTCTTAATCCTCGTTTTTCGTCCTGTACACAGATCTGTGATAATATTTTTAATGAGGAGATAATGATGAAATCAGCCATGCAAAGAGGAGTGGCAGACATTTTTTTCCTGATTCTTTTAGCCTTATGCATCATCGTTCCGGACAAGGGATGGTGCGCGGATGTTCATGTCAAGGATCAGGCGGGCAAGAGAGATGACGTATCGCTGAAAACGGCGGCAAGAGACAGGGTTCATTGGTATGTTGACCCTGCCGCGGCCGATGACAGCGGAGACGGATCGTCATGGGACACCGCAAAAAAAACAATCAACGGGGTATGGGAAGTGGCCACATGGGATGATGTCATCCATTTGAAAAACGGCGTTCATACTCTCACGGCCAATATTTCTGTAACAAAGCCGCTTACATGGGTAAACGAGAATGAGGATGACGATTTTCAGCAATGCACGATCAACCCCTCAGAGTATGCCCTGAAAATTTACAGCGTTGAAAACGGATTTACGGGCATCACTTTTGACGGAGGTACCGGGAGCCGCAATCTTGAAATCGGACAAGGCGCGACAGGCACATTCTCTTTTTGCAGATTTTCAAACAATGGAAGCACTGAAAGCGGCGGTGCCATGTATATCGCCGGAGATGATGAGAGGGCCGCTGAAGCGGTGTTCAGGCATTGCGAATTTGATTCAAACCGTTCCGAGAAAGCCGGGGGTGCGATCCTCGGGACAAGAAACTGCAAGTTGTCCTGTGAAAACTGCATCTTTCAGAACAATCAGGCCACCACAGGCGGGGGAGCGGCCAGCATCGGGGTTTACTATTCCTCTCCGCCCTGCGAGGTATCCTTTATTGCCTGCTCTTTTCTGAATAATACCGGCGGCAACACAGGCGCTCTGGATCTGCGCTCAGGAGAATATGATGTGGCCTATTCTGTTTTTGAAGACAACACAGCGACAAATGATTTAAGCACCGGTGCCGCGATCACATGTTCGGACTCGGGAGCGGATACGAATATCGAAATTAATGATTGCATTTTTCTCAGAAACGAATCCAAAGGAGATGGCGGCGCGGTCAGAATAGCCAACGCTTATGGCGATTATGAGGAAAAACAACTGACGTTTGCTGTGTCAGACTCCCTGTTCTCCTACAACAAGGGGGTGGCCGGTGCCGGCCTCCACTGCGGCAGAGAATCCGGCGGTACGGTGAGAAACTGCATCTTCTCCCATAATGAAGCCGAAAAAAAGGGCGGCGGTCTGTTCAACAGCGGCACGGTCAAGGCAGGGGGGTGGATGAAAGTGCAATACTGCCTGCTCTTTGAAAACACCGCCGGGATGTACGGAGGGGGGATGTATATTTCCGAATATCCTTGGACAGAGATACAAAATTGTGTCTTTTATGAGAATACCGCGGTGGAGAACGGCCATCAGATTGCAGGAGAGCCCCATATCGAGGATCTTCAAAAGGCGAGCATGACGAACACCATATGCTGGGGAAGCGGAGAAAACAAGCAGATCATCGGTTTGGGCAACAATACCTTCGACACAGTATCCTACTGTTGCTTTCCCGAAGGCTCGTTCAGCGATGCCAGTGCGGAGATGAGCGGGCATATTATGAATCTGACGCCGCTCTTCAATGATCCTCAAAATGGAGACTTCAGACTTGATGTCACGTCTTCATGTATTGACGAAGGGCTTTATGTTCAGTTGGATACGGATATTGACGGTAATCCTGTCCCATTCGGCAACGGAGTGGATATTGGCGTTTATGAGTTCTTTTCCGACAGTGACATTGATTGCAACGGCAAATTGGAATTGAAAGACATCATTCTGGCCTTGCAGATATTGGCAGGGGAGAAGGATGTTCAGATTTGCATCAATTCTGACGTGAACAGAGACGCGAAAATCGGTATGGAGGAAGCGATCTTTGTTCTGGGGAAACTGGCTTACGGAGGGGCAGGCAATCAGCCTCCCTACAGTGTGGGGCGGAGACTGGGCTATTTCTTGTGGCAGGATGAGGATGACGAGAAAAAGTGGTACCTGAGATGGTCCGGCGACAACCTCAAGACGGGTGACCTTGAAAAGACGTATTACTTTGAAGGCACGATCATATCCGCAGCCGGTTTTGATGAGAACAACTCGGGAAATTATGACTATGAAGATAATGATGTGCTGGAGATCGGGAAAACAACGATCAGCTTCAGTGGTTATGCAGGAAATGGGGAAGACGGCATCGAATTCTCCACAATGTCCTCCGAAGACCGCGTTTTTCTTGATCTCTATGTCGACGGTGTCCGGGACGCGGCCAAAGTTTACATCGGGAAATATGATAATCATCCCAAGTGTGTCCCCTTTGTGATTCCGAGGGTGACGAAGTTGCCGTAACAACTCGGCGATGGACTAAGTACCTAACTATGAATAGAGCTTTCAACATAATGTTTGTCGCTCCGGAGTGCCACACTTGAAGTTTGGCATGCCCACACCGCCAAACTGCAAGTTTGGCACTCCGGACATAATGTTTGTCGCTCCGGAGTGCCACACTTGCAGTTTGGCAATGCCGCGGGAACGAAAGGGGAACGCATTCAAAAATGGGCATGGCAGGATAACCGCTTGAAACAGTTGACCAAAGGCTCTGCCGCGAATATCATTGGCGCAGTGATATCTTCCGGATTCCGATACATCAGCATATACTTTCTTGTGCGAGGTTTGGGGAGCATGCATTATGGCGTATATGTTCAGACGATTGTATTGTTCGAGATACTGAGGAGCATTGGCCAGTGCGGACTGCCCCAAGGCGTCAGCCGCCATATCGCAATCTATCATCTGGAAGATGATCGGAGAAAAATATGGGCCGTCATTCTGAGTTCTCTGCTGATAACACTGACTGCCAGCGGACTGATCGGCATGTTGCTTTGTCTGTTTGCGGAGACAGTTTCTGTCAGATGGTTCAAGACCGGGGAAATGACGGAGATCATCACGCAATTATGGTGGCTCATCCCCCTGAACTCCTTATTTTTTCTCATCCCGAACTTCTTCACAGGTCTGAGGCAGATGAGATACCGGACATATGTGGCCGATCTGTATCAGTCGGGTGTGTGGCTTCTGATGGTGATCATATTCTGCTTTTGGCGGCCGGACCTGCTGACGTATTTCTGGGGAAGGGCCTCTCTTTTTTCTGTGGGCCTGATATTTCCCTTCTTCATATTGAAAAAGATTGTGCCTTTGGAGATCGCGTCATGGTCAGAAATGACAAGGGTGAGCCGTGAACTGTTTCTCTTCTCCCTTCCCCTGCTTCTGACCACCGTCATCAACCGCGTATTGTTCCGAGTGGAGATATTGTTTCTGGCATATTACCTTGATCCCGGACAAGTGGCGGTCTATCATGTGGCCAGCCGTCTGAGCGACATTCAGAATGTGTTTCTTCTGCCTGTCAACACGGCATTTTCTCCGCATAGCGCCAGGCTGGCAAAAGAGGGGCGGTTTGACAAGCTGAACAAGGACTTTAAGCGGGTCTGCCAGTGGTTGCTGATCATTGCCTTGCCTGTCTCGCTTGTGTTCGTCCTCTTTCCCGAAGAGCTGCTCGCCATGTTCGATCCGGATTTTGCAAGCGGCAAATGGGTGTTGGTGATGATCATTCTGGCCAACCTTTTCAACATCTCGACGGGGCCGGCTGGCATCATGCTCTCCATGGCAGGTTATCCGAAGATCGAATTTTTCAATGCGCTCTTGGTGGGAGTGTTCAGCCTCTTTCTGAACATAAAACTGATACCTCTGATGGGCCTGATGGGAGCGGCCATTGCCATTGCCGCGGGTGTGGTTCTGATAAACAGTCTCAGAATCGGGGAAACCTTTTGTTTATGGAGAATCTTTCCCTATACGATCCATACTGCCAAAATCATGGGGATTGGTTTTCTGGTGGGTGTCGGTGGCTACGCGCTGATTGGACAGTTCACCATGGAACCTCTCTTCAAGTTCGCACTCGGTTCGCTTTCAACTGTCGCGTTGTTTTTTGTCGGGGTCTTCTTTTTTGTCCTGACAAAAGAGGAGAGGGAGTGGGCAGTATCAGCAAAAAAGGACCTCATCTCCCGAGTTTCATAGATATGGGTTTTAGGAAGAAAAGCTGTTTACAGGACAAAAAACGGGAACAAGCGAGAAACCCGGCTTTTTTCCAAACAGGCAGACTTCCCGACTGCAAGAAAGCCGGGTTTCTTTTCTCAATCACTTATTTTTTTGAAAGCTCCATAAACCAAATTTCTCTCATTACCGCATCACCACAGTTGTCGAGAGCGAAACCGGGGCTTTTTGACTTGGAGCAACCAGAGAATGGGAAAAAAACTTATTCTGCTTGTCAGTATCGCATGCTGTGTCGGAAATGTTCTCCCTTTGATCGCCGGGGTTGTGGGGGATGTTGACAATGACGGGAAAGTGGGACTCAGAGAGGCTGTTCATGCGTTACAGGTGACAGCGGGTGTCAAATCCGAATTGCCTGTTTCGTCGGTCAGGGATGTCGGACCGAATCAGACCATACAATCCGTAATGAATTCCATCATCGACGCATCAGCGGACAAACCTTATGTGATCCTGCTACCACCAAGAGGCTATGATTGCACGAGCGCCGTTATCCAGATGAAAGCGCATGTCCACCTGCGCGGGTACGGTCCGGGGGTCACGATAATTGAGATTGCAAATGAGAATAATATCATCGCTGTGTCAAATTGTTCGATAAATGATCTGACCATCAAATACACGGGTTCAGGAGACGGGGCGGTAACCAAGGATATATCGTCAGCAATTGAAAATTTCACGCTTGACCGGGTGGAGTTCAACATTTTAGGAGATAACGCCGCCATTCATTTCACTTCTGATTCAGTCAACACTTGGATGTATGATGTGAAAATCGTAACCGAAGGCACGGGAATCTATTCAAATACATGGGGACATTATTATCTGCATGATGTGGATATCTTCCTTAAAGGAGACGATGTCAATTCTCCTCACATCGGGATCCAGATCGACGCGGGCGCCCGATTTTATATCTGGAATGCGAAGATAGGAACTGGCTACGGATATCCGCCGATAACGAATGACACGGATCAAGATATCATCGGAATATATATCCCCGCCTATAACAGCTATGCCCAACGCGTTGAGATACATGGTCTGGAATCCCATTGCCGGAGCGAGGGCGCTGTGGAAGGTGCAAACATAAATGTCATCCGGGCCGAAGCCGGATGGATTCGTTGTTTTGGATGTTTCGGCCAAAGCGAAACCCCGCCGAACTGGAGCATCGCAAAGACGATCCATCAATCCGGCAGTGCGAAGATAGAAATTTTCGGATGCAGATTTCCTCTGATCGAGGGGAACACATTCGGCGCTCCTCAGCGGGGGGTATCGAATTATGGTACGTCATCTGACGGGCATAAACTGAGTCAGTTTGAAGGAGGTCTCATTCTGCTTGACGCATCAAAGGGGCCGTTCACAATCAAGCTGGCCGAACTGAGCCAAGGAGAAGAATACATCTTCAAAAAGACAGACCCCACTGCAAATACGATAACCATATCCTCCGGATCGTATCCCATTGACGGTGAGACCTCCAAAATTCTGAAATCCCAGTATGAGACACTCAAAATCATCAAAGGATATAATGAATGGCACACATTCTGAGGGATGC
Source organism: Desulfobacterales bacterium (assembly GCA_029940115.1). Taxonomy (GTDB): domain Bacteria; phylum Desulfobacterota; class Desulfobacteria; order Desulfobacterales; family 4be13; genus JAOZRQ01. The sequence continues at coordinate 5,619 of JAOZRQ010000049.1, read as the reverse complement.
ACATGAACTTGAACCTGAACTTGGATGTTCAGTTTACGTTAGTCACCAAATAGCATCCCCGGCACGCTCGGTTCGGATTGGCCAATCCGAACCGCCTGCCGGAATTGTCAATCTGGCAGGAGCGAGTTGTTCGGTCACAGGCCTTGGTTTGCTGTCAGATTTATGTTATAATCAGCAGGTTTATGTTCAAGGGCGCGTTCACGTCCACGCTCACGGATACCCTAACATAAAGAGGAACTTAAATTGAGAGAGCCATTAAAACCTGTTTTTCTGATCGGGGCTCCGAGAAGCGGCACCACCATCATATTTGAAGTTTTGTCCGCACACCCGGCATTGGGTTGGTTCAGCAATCACTTAAACACATATCCCGGATGTCCCGTAATGGCTCTGACCACCCGCGTATGTGATCTCCCGTTTGTCGGGGTTTGTCTGAAAGGCCAAAAGGAAAGGGCAAGAAGATTTGTTCCGTCCCCTAACGAGGGGTGGGACCTGTGGCGACATTATTTGGGTGAAAATTTCGTTTACTCGTCGGCAAATGACATCATTCCCCCCCCTGAACAAAAAGAACAGATTCTTCGGCTGTTCAGACGGATTCTTTTTTTTCAGGGGAAAGATCGTCTGATTGTCAAGTTGACGGGTCCTCCGAGGATAAAATTTCTCCGCCGAATTTTTCCCGAAGCCCATTTTGTGCATATCCTAAGGGACCCCCGGGCGGTCATCCATTCCCAGCTTAAAGTGGAACGCTGGCGGCCGGGCGGCAACTTTGAAAATCCGTGGTGGAATGATCTCCCACAGGATTATTGTGAGGCGTGGAGAGACTCTGGAAAACCCCCCATCGTCCTCTTGGCGTATCAGTTGCGGAACATCATGGAGCAGGTTCGGCAGGAAGGCAGCCTCCTGCCTCCCCGGCAGTTTTTTGAGATAAGGTATGAAGATTTCATCCGGGATGTCTCCGGTCGAACCCGGGATATACTGAGATCATGCGGTTTGGAGTTGCATCCCCGCATCATCCGATATCTTCAGCGAGTCGAAATCAGGTCCCAGAACCATAAATGGCCACGGCATCTTGGAACTCAGGACGTGATCATCATTGAAAAAATCTTTCGTGACATTCGCTTTTAATATGGCCATATCCAACAGTCACGCTGTGCAGCTGGTCATGGCGCTCTCCATGGGAATCATGCTTTTCTGTGCGGTTTATGCCTTGCCCGAACGGGTCATCATCTCCGCGCTGATACTGATGATCCCGTTCCAGTTCATTGATTCACGCTATGGCAGTCTGAATATGATTCTTACCTATATCACAGGGGTGGCCCTGTTTTTGAAAAGGAAATTGAAGGTGTTTCCTCTGATGGCGCCTGTGTTTCTCCTGTCGCTCTCTTACCTCCTCTCGTTCATACAGGCGCACCGGATGACAAAGTTTGACCATGTCTTGTATCTGATTTTGATGGGATCGAACCTCGTCCTGTTTTATATGGTCTATAACTTTGTGAGAGAGAACGAAAACCCGCGGTCTGTTTTGAGAATTCTTACGATTTTGAATATCCTGTTCATCCTTTATTGCTGCATCCAACTGATCATTGGATTCAGTCATTTTTCCCTTCTCGGGATCAAAGAACTCTCCATGACTCAGAACCGGAAAGACCAGCGACTTGTGGGACCGTTCACAGCAGCCGGCATCACCGCGGAATATTTTGTGATCCAGATCATCTTTTCGGGATATCTTCTTCTCCGTTTAAAGGAAATCAGGGAGAAACTGCTGCATGTCGGCATCATTGCCGCAAATTGCGCTTTTCTGATAGCCACAGGCAACCGGGGCGGGATTGTCAGCTTGGTGTTCGGATGGATGCTGTTCTCTTGTCTGTATCGGAGAGAAATGGGATTTGTCAGGATAGTGAAGATAAATCTTGTCATGACGGTACTCTTTTTTCTCATGTCGGTGGTGATCATTCTGTTCACCCCGTTCAATTTGCTCTTTGACCGACTTTCCGAAACCAAGATCAAGGGAGGGGTTCCGGACACAAGGGGGGTGACATGGCCGGCCGCCTGGGAACAGATCGTGATGAAACCTCTTATCGGCCATGGCCCGCGTTTCAGATTGCTGAATGAGGAAAAGAGAAAGATTCCCGGGAGAGAATGGATACATTATCCTCACAGCCTTTATCTTTTCATTCTCCATACTTTGGGGGGGATGGGACTGGCCATTTATTTTCTCTTTGCCATGTCTGTATTCTATAAATTGATGATCTCGCGAAGATGTCACCACAAAGACGAATTCTTAAATGGCATCCCGAATTTGGGAATTATCATTCTGTCTGTTTTTCTCTTTGATCAGATCAAAGTGGAATTTCTACGCTATAATCTTGGTGACTATCAGCACTACATGTTTACCTTGCTCGGCATATTTGTGGGATTTGCGGATAGGTTGACAAGCGGTGAGCGGTAAGCTGTAAATGAAAATGCCCTGATCATGACGGATTTGGGGAGCCCGTGAACTTGAACTTATGCTTGAACTCGCCCACAAACAAATGTTCACGTTCACAGATTGAGCGGCCTCCCCGAAAAGCGTTATAATCAGGAAATGCCTGAGAGCTTGGAGCTTAGGCACTCAGAAAAAACGTGTTACCCCAAAAATCACGCAAAGGCGCGGAGAGGGGTTCGGCAGGCCGCGCCTTGCCTTTGCGCCTCCGCGAGAGATATGACATGATGGAGGAATGCGAAGGTGTTTTCAAACACCTTCATGAGCGGGCCATCCCCCTGAAATGATTGGACAAACCGGAGATGGCCATCTCCCGGAAACCCGCGCCATTGCGGGGCTCACGGGGAGTTTTCAAACACCTTCTAGAGCTTCCAGCTTCCGAAAGGCTGACACCATGAACGACCGACCCAAGTTGAAAGTCGCCCTGATCGGCGACTATCCGATTTTTGCGGATCGCATTGACGGCGGGGTCCAGGCGGTATTTGCCTACTTGATTGACGCGCTTTCTGATTTTGAATCGCTTGATCTGAACATTGTCACTTTCAAAAGCGATGTGAAATCCCCTCAACGTGCTGTGCGAAAAGGCTACCAGTTGCATGTGCTTCCAAGGCAATCGCTGGGGATCCCCACATGGTACCACTATGATTTCAAAAATCTGCAAACATGCTTGGCAGAGATGAAACCGGATGTCGTGCATGTGCAAGGCGCGGGACAGTCAGGATATGCGGCCATCAAATCCGATTATCCTACTGTGATAACCTTCCATGGCATCTTAGGCCAAGACGCGAAATATCTCAGCAAGTTTTCTCACAGACTTCGGCTCAAACTGAAAAGTCTCATGCTTGAACGCTATTGTGCAAGACATGCGGCTTATGCCATTCTGATCAGTCCGTATGTCAGAAAATATTTCGACCGCGACTTGCGGGGCAAAACATACAACATACCCAACCCGGTCAAAGAAGATTATTTCAATCTGCCCGATCAGGGGGAAAAAGGGCGCGTACTGTTTGCAGGAAGAATCATTCCCCGCAAGGGTGTCGAAGATCTGTTGAAGGCGATGGTTCCAATAAGGGAGAAATCGGGTATGAGCCTCATATTGGCGGGTTCTCTCGACGATGCCACATATGTGAAAGAAATCAGGAAATATGTCATCCATCATGGAATGTCAGAACAGGTCTCTTTCTTGGGGCATGTAAGCGAGACGAGAATTTATGAGGAATTCAGCCGATGTTCCTTGCTGGTGTTGCCCTCGTACCAAGAGACAGCACCCATGGCCATTCAACAGGCAATGGCTGCCGGCAAGCCTGTCATCGCCAGCAATGTCTGCGGAATCCCTTATCAGATCGAAGACGGCGTCACAGGCCTGCTTTTTGAACCAGGAAATGTGAGCGCTTTGTCAGGACATCTGGTGAAGTTGTTGAATGATGAACATCTTCGGAAAAAGATGGGAACAAAGGCAAAGGAAAAGGCATTGACCTCTTTTCACGCGAAGAGAGTGGCCGCGGCCACCTTTGACATTTACAAGCAGATGGCTGTCTGACGAAATCCGGAGACCCCAAGCCCAAAACCGGGTACCCAGCACCTGGGCTGATGAAAATGTCACAGACAGAGTTGCCGATTGTGATCCCGTCTTTGTTCCCCCCATTTTTTTTGCTTTGAAAATCAGCCGGTTGCAAAATGCGGGGGAACAAAACTGGGGTCAGCCTTTGGGAACATCGGCAAGATTTTCATCACCCCAGCACCCAGAGGAAAGACATGAAATCGCCCATACGAGTTGCCCTTCTTCTCCCTTCGTTGCCTGTCGGCGGCGCGGAGATTCTGATTCTTGAGGAGATGAAGCTTCTTGCAACGCATGACAACATCATCTTTGAAATCATTCTGCCCTTTGAGCCAGGCGCGTTATATGAAAAGGTCAGGGCGACCGGCGTGGCCATTTCGGTCTTCCACGCGACGCACACCCTGTTCTCCAATCTGAAAACATATGGCAGGATTCTCATCTTTTTGCGGCGGAAGAAATTTGACATTCTTCACGTTCATCTGATGTATCATGGTGTGTTGCTGGGCAAGCTTGCCGGAACGCCCCGGGTTTTCGCCACAATCCACAGTTATCAGAAGTTTTCTTTTTTTGAACTCTTCTGTCTCAGATTCAGCGACAAGATATTTGGCTGTGGTGAAATGGTTGCGGATATGATGAAAAGGTTGTTCCCAAAAAAATCTGTAATATGTGTCAAAAACGGACTGGATCCGGAGATCCCTGACAAAGAAAAGAATCTTGTTCCAAAAAGAAAAGGGGAGGTTTTCATATCAAGTCTGGGACGACTTGACGCAAAAAAGGGTTTCGAGTATCTGATTGAAGCCATCCGACATGTGGCAAAAGAATCTCCTGATGTGAAACTCCATATCGCCGGAGAGGGCAAACAAAAACATCTTCTCAGACAACAGATTGCAAATGCCCGTCTGCAAAAAAACGTCATCCTGCTCGGTCATGTTGATGGTGTGACCTCTCTTTTGATGAGTTCCGACATTTATGCGAGCCCCTCGCTTCTGGAGGGTCTGCCCATGAGTCTTTTGGAAGCGATGAGATGTTCCCTTCCGATAATCGCCACAGACATAGAGGGCAACAGAGGGGTCATCAAACATGAGGAGACTGGCCTTTTGGTGAGGACAAGGGAGCCTGAGGCATTGGCCGATGCAATCAGAAGGTTGGTCAGGGATCCCAAGTTCGGAAAGGAGTTGGGAAAAAAAGCACACCAAGTTTTCAAAAATCAGTTCACCATCCAACAGCACTGTCATCAGTTGCTGAATGAATACGGAGTCCAAGGATGCCCAAATGAAATTTTGGAACACTTGAAAAAGTGCTGATTATGACGGATTTGGGGAGGCCGTGAACTTGAGCTTGTACTCATGCCTGAGCTTGAACCTGTGCCTGCCCGAAAATGAATGTCCGGGTTCAGGTTCAAGTTCACGTTCAAGTTCACGGGCAGGGGCCTCCCGAAAGCCTTATAATCAGGAAAATGTGCCAAAATTTGGCATCCTTCATTTTGCCTGAAGTAGTCTGCACTTCTCAGATGCGCCAGAAGTTTGTAGTTCCGCCTTCAGGCGGTGCGGCACCGCCGGAAGGCGGAACTGCAAACTGAAAT
>JAOZRQ010000450.1 GCA_029940115.1 Desulfobacterales bacterium | reverse complement strand
AGCCGGGCATCACCGGCCTGCTTCCCAAGTCGAAGATCAGCAGATCTCTCAAACCCTCCCTGATTGAAAAAGTGAAAGAAGGAGAGCCCATAACGGTGGTGGTCCAAGAGATCCATCCGAATGACCGGAAGATCACCTTGGGAGCCGGCGACTCAGACGATGAGGGGGACTGGCGGCAATATGAAAAGGGTGGAGGGACATCCTTGGGATCACTGGGTGAGAAATTGCAACAGGCCCTGAATTCAAGAAAGGAATAATTCGAAATTTGAAGCTTATCCATTTTCAATTTTCAATTTCAAAGCTCAAATGACAACATCCGCAATCATACTCATCATCATCGGTTTGCTCCTTGCACTGACCGCGCTGGTCGGCTCCATTATTCCCCCCATTCCGGGACCCGCCCTGAGCCTTGCCGCGCTGGTCCTCCTCTCTTATGCCAAAGACTGGGCACCGTTCAGCCCCACGTTTTTGATTGTGATGGCGGTCCTGACCGTGTTGCTCGAAGTCTTGGACTATGTGATCCCGCTCATCGGCGCAAAGAAATATGACGCCTCAAAGACAGGGATGTGGGGCGCGGTGATCGGCATGCTGGCCGGCGTGTTTTTCTTTCCGCCTTGGGGGATATTCATCGGCACATTTGTCGGCGCGTTCATCGGGGAGATGATCGCCGGCAAGGAGGGAAAGAAGGCCCTGCGGGTCGGCTGGGGGATATTCCTCGGAAACATGCTCACCCGGGGGTTGAAACTCTCTTTCACCGGGATCGCGCTTTTCTTTTATGTGACGAACATGTTTTTGAGGGTCATGACCACCCACGGCCACCATGTCCGCTTTTGAAAATCAAGAAAATAGACAGGTGCGTTTTCGTTTGTCTGACAAGATTCTTCCATGATGCCAACTCCTCTCCCCATTCTCGAACTTCAGTTTTGTTTCTTCTTTCTCAGGACGCTTTTATTTTTTCGGGACTTGCCCCGATTGACAGGGAGGCCTTGCCCCATTCATCCGTTGCCAGGCACTGCATCAGTTGGGACCATATCATATCATTCTTCTCTTTCAGACGCCTGCCGTCGAATCTCCGGATGACCAGATGCATTCTTCTCTTTCAGACGCCTGCCGTCGAATCTCCGGCTGACGATGATTAGATGAATACTTTCCTCCGGCCCGTCAACAGCGTCGTCATGGAGCAACGCTGATCCTCACAGCTGACTCAGTTTAAAGTAAAATCCCTTGAGCGAGATCAGTTCCTGATAGGTTCCGGACTCGATGATCTCCCCGTTGTGAAGCACCATGATCCGGTCCGCGTGTCGTGTGGTTGACAGACGATGGGCCACGATGAGTGAGGTCCGGTTCCGCATCAGGTTGGTGAGCGCGTCCTGAATTTTCGCCTCTGTCTCCGAGTCAATGTAGGATGTGGCTTCGTCAAGGATGATCAGCTCCGGATCCCGGGCAACGGCCCGGGCAATGGAGATGAGCTGGCGTTCCCCGCTTGAGACAGACGCACCGCCTTCGGAGAGTTGGGTCTCCAGACCGTCCGGAAGCCGGTCAATCAGAGACGTGCAGTTCGACGCGGCCAGAATCCGTTCCACATCCTCATCGCCAGAGCCCTTCGGAAAGATGTTCTCCCCCAAGGTTCCTGAAAAGAGGAACGGATCTTGGGTCACCAGGGCCATCCTTGACCTGAGATCGAAAATATCCGATTCCCTGATGTCCCTTCCGTTGATCAGCACTTGGCCGGCCGAAGGGTCATAAAAGCGGATAATCAGGTTGATCAGGGAGGTCTTTCCCGAACCGGTGGGCCCCACAACTGCCACGGTCTCCCCGGTGTGGATGGTGAACGAAATCCCCTTCAGAACGGTCTCTCCCGGGATGTATGCGAAGCTCACATGGGCCAGCTCAATGGTCTCAATGGTTCGGAGAGAGGGGCAAGGGGCGATGGGGGCGGGGAGCCTCTCCTTGTTGTCGAGAAGCAGCAATATCCGCTCGGCCGAGGCCATGGCGCTCTGCATGACATTGTATTTCTGGGCGATGTCCCGAATGGGGCTGAAGAACATCTTCATGTACGCGACAAACGCGACCAGTTCGCCCAGGCTGATCTCTCCTGCAAGCACCTCGAGCCCGCCGTAGAAGATGACCACTGCGACGACGAACACATCTGAAAAGCCCATGAAGCGCAGAAAAACGGCAAACACCCGAACCTGTGCCATCCCGGCCAGGTGGTGCTCATGGTTCAGCCTTTCAAAATTCCGGTAATTTCTCATCTCCTGCCGGAATATCCGGATGATCTTGATCCCGCCGATGGTCTCTGAAAATCGGGTGTTGATCTCTGCAACCTTCACCCGGAGAATCCTGAACGCCTCCCTTCCCCGACGCGCAAAAACTGCGGAGCCGTATATGATGAGGGGGAGAAGGGAGAAGGAGATCAGCGTCAGTTTCAGGTTGATGCCGAGGAGGATGACGGTGACCCCGATGATGAGGAGCAGATCCTTGAAGATGAACACGATGATGGAGCCGAACACCTCCTGCATGTTCTGGACATCATTGGTGACCCGTGTCACCAGCCGCCCCACAGGATTGTGGGTGAAAAACGAGACCGAGAGGCGCTGAATGTGGGAAAAGAGATCGATCCTCAGCTGGTACATGACCTTTTGGGCGGTATATGCCATGATCATGGTTTGCATGAAGTTGAGAACAAAGCTGACGGATATGGCCGCGAAAAAGAGCCCCGCGGCCAGACTCACCCCGGCGAGATGATCCTTTCGTAATGTGGTGACCGCTTTTTCCTCAAGCTTGGCCAGATCGTCAAACGCGATCTGGGCATGGATCCCCTGGATTCCGAAGAGATCTGGATGGCGGCTCACCACATCCGCGATATCAGGATCGGTCATGTCGGCCCGCAGATATCTGACTTTCGAGTGTTGCGCCTGGTCTCCGGGTTCCATGTTCCCGTTTCTCGCGGCGTTTTCCTGGGGGACAATGTAGCGGTCTATGGCGATCTTGGTGATATACGGAACAGAAAGATCAACCCCTGTGATCACGATGATCAGGAAACAGGAGCAGACCAGCCAGAGCCTGTGGGGTCTGACAAAGGGCCAGACGCGTCTCAGCATCTTTATGTCGTAAGGCTTGCCGAGTTTTTCCTCTTCAAAATGGTCAGAATGCATAGTTTCACTTTTTCTGGTTATAACGGATTTAGGGGAGCTCCCTGCCCCTTCCCGTGCCGTTGCGGGCACCTCACATGCCCACATGCATGTTCACGCCCATGGGCGACGGGCATGTCCGTGCCCACAAATGTTCACGGGCAGAAGCAAAAAGCGTTATAATCAGCACTTTTTTTCTGCTCACCAGCGATTTCCCCCATCTCACCCTGTTCCATGACGGATGAGCGGACCACTGAATGCAAGCTTTTGGTTGGGTGTTTGGCGGGTTGTCTGGATTGTCACGGACACGAAAAGACTAAAACCCAAACCCCAGCACCGTGACATCATCCTGCCGCTCATGATCCCCCTTGTGCGCCTCAAAGGCTTCAAGAAGCCTCTCCCGCTGAGTTTTGAACGAAAGTCTGCTGTTATCTTCGAGCAGGGTGACAAAATGCCGCCGGCCAAACTCTGACGATCCTGATCCGGGCCCATCTGATCCGCAAAACCGTCGCTTGCCATGTAAAAGGCCATCCCTTTTCTGACAGGGAACTCGTGACAGGTGAAATCAAAGCCGATATCCGATCTTTTCGACTGCTTGTAGCCGATGCTCTGCCTGTCGCCCTTGATGATCGTCATCTCGCCGTTCTCCAAAAGGAAGAGCGGAATCCTTGCCCCGGCAAAACTGATGCGCTTCTCCTCAGAATGGACGACACACAACGCGGCATCCAGTCCGTCGTCGGAAACCGCGTATGCCGTATCCTGACGAAGTGCTGTCTTGAGGATGACATTCAGGCGTTTCAGCATCTGCCCGGGTTCCCGGCAATTCTCGTCCCTTATGATCCGTGTCAGGGCCGAGGAGGCGATCATGGTCAGAAACGCCATGCCCCGTACAGTCAACCACCGCGACCAGAAAGCCCCCTGTGACCGGCTCCATCAGGAAGATATCCCCGCTCACCACATCCCGGGGCATCCATATCACGAAGCTCTCCGGCAGAAACCGCCTCACCTCATCCAGATTCGGCAACATGGAGCGTTGTATCCTTTTGGCGTATTGAAGGCTAGTCGTTGGCCTCCCTAGCTCCGGCAAGTGCCAGGCTCAGTCGCTTATGGGTCTGTTCCAGCTTCTCCATCATCATGTTGAAGTCCGCGCCCATCTGCTCCACCTCATCAAGGTGTCTCCGGCCGTCATTCTCAGGAAGTTTCAGCCGGAGACTCAGATCCCCCTCCCTTCCGCGACCATGCGCTGAACCGCGATCAACTGACCGATCTTGTCAAACACACGGACTTTCAAAATCAGGAAGAGCAGGATGGAAATGCCGGTTGACGTCAAAAAAGGGAGCAGTCTGCTCAACAGCAATCGCTTCTTGGATGCCGAGAACGGCTCGCTGTCAATGGCAATGACCAGCTTTCCCACAGGTACTCCCGCATAATTGAGGAGTTCTTTCTGTTCCGTCAAAAACGATTTTCCCTGATAGGCAATGACACCCTTTTCCGGATGGGGGAGATTCATATCCGGAAAGCTGGAGACCACCGGGTTCCCGTCATAACAGATCACGTCGGCGTTGCTTGTCTCCGCCATCTTTTGAACCAGTTTCTCATTGCCGTTGACAAGCTTGATCACGGCCACATAACAATAGATGTCGCCGGTATCATGCAGGATGTGCAGAAGAGCTTTGAGACAGAGAATGTGTCCCGGGTCCGATGCCGGCTTGAATGCCGCGAACTGTCCCTGAAAAATATTCGGAGACAGTTCCTCTATGCCGACTCTTTCCCGAAAATCGGAGATCAGCGAATGGTATCGCTGCGACTGCCCGATTTCGGTTCCGGTGATGTTTGAGGTGACAAGCTCCTCATATTCATCAAAAAGAAAAATGAAATCAATATCCTCCGGGTAAAGATAAGTGATGTTTTTGAGCATCATCGTTATCGGGACAATCTCATCATAATCAAGAAAATCGGCGAATTTCCCACTCTGTTCCTTGATTCCTCCAGTCCAGGCTGCGAACTGCACAGTGCGGGAATCCAACTCCCCCTTTGAGGGGGACCAAGGGTGTTTTTCAGTGCCCGACCCCCTCAAGGGGGAATTGGCCACTTTTTCAGCTCCCGGCTCCTGCTTTTGCTCATCATCCCATGAGCATGTCAAAAATTGACAGAAAAAAACGGACCCACAAAATGGTAAGGATGAGAATCCCATAGATCAACCCGTATTCCAGTAAAGAGTTCATTATTTGTCTCATTTTTCAATCCTCCCTCCAGATTTCAGGGCTGGAAGCTTGACAACGCCCCATCCCTTTCTTTGGAAACTCAGCAGAACTGAGACTTTTCCCCGGCGAATGGATGCAGGGTGATGAAAATGTTGCCGATGTTCCCAAAAGTTGATCCCAGTTTTGTTCCCCCGCATTTTGCAACTGATTTCAAAGCCAAAAAAATGTGGGGAACAAAAACAGGATCACAATCGGCAAGCCTGTTTTATGACATTTTCATCAGCCCAGTTCGGATTTGTCAATCTGAACCGGATTTCTCAGAACTGTTTATTTATTTCTCAAAATAAAGTAAATCCGTCAATAAAGGGGAGGGAGTATTCAAAGGGGGTGAAAAGGTGTATTGAGATTTCACCTTTCCCGTATTGGGCCAAAAATCACTTTCTTGTTGACTTTCTTCTGAGTACAGGACAAAAAGTCGGGAATGGTGGGAAACCCGGCTTTTTCCCAAACTGGCCGACTTCCCAACTGCAAGAAAAAGCCGGG
>JAOZRQ010000892.1 GCA_029940115.1 Desulfobacterales bacterium | reverse complement strand
TTTCGGCGACCGTCGAAATTTCGGTCGCTCAGACAAAGGTGAAATCTCCCGGGTAGAAACAGAGCACGACCCATTTGCCAAGATAATCAGAAAGTTTCACATTGACAAACTTACCCTTGTGATAGGCCGGGGCCGTAAAATCAGGGGCTTTTTGTCCGACTTTGATCATAGTGCGTTCCTCCTTTGCAGGTGTTGTGTTGTTCGTAGTTTGTGGCTCGGCAGGTTCTTCGCCGACAGGTCCCCCTGTCGGTCGTGCGCAACCAACTTTGATCTCTTCTGGCATAAGTTTTCCTTCCTTTCGATACTCCCCATTAAATTCCGCCACGTCTGCCCGGCTGATTTCGACGCCTCCGGGGGCAGGAAGTTGACGGCAGTTATCCGAATCCGTGCGCCGCGTGTTTTTCTGCAATGGCGTCAGCCAGTCTGTCCAACGCCTTGAAATCATTTTCCGACGGAAGTCCTTTGCACAATACGGGATCCAACACCTCGACCTTGAGGTTGGGTATCATTCCCGCAAGCGTTTCCACGGTCTTGCCACCCCATCCGTAGGAACCGACAATCGAAAGAAACTGAGCCTTGGGCCGCAGGGCATTGGCCAAAAAGGCGGCGTACGCGGCCAAAGGATGCGGACCAGCCAAGACCGTGGGCGTCCCGATGACAATCGTTCCCGCATCGACCAGCGCCATGGCGAGCTTGCCGATGTCGGTCACTGTCAGATTGAACAGCTCAACACGCACCCCTTTTTTCACGAGAGAGGCCACCATATGATCCACCATGATTTTGGTACTGCCATGCATGGTCACATAAGGCAACACAACCGTGTTTTTGGGTGCTCCGAGAATCCACTCCCGGTAAGCATCCATGATCCAGGCCGGCCGGTCATAGATCTGTCCGTGGCTCGGGGCGAGCATTTGAATGTCATACCCTTTGAGTTTTTCGACATTCTTCTTGATCACATTCCGAAATGGCATCATGATCTCGGCAAAGTAGCGTTTGGCGGCTTCATGGACACGCCCCTGATCGGTCACAAAAAGATCGGTGCTCGCTATATGGGAACCATAGAAATCACAACTGAAAAGGATTCGATCTTCTTCGAGGTAGGTCACCATCGTTTCCGGCCAATGCACCCAGGGCGTGTGAATGAACTTCAGGGTTTTGTCGCCGAGTGACAGGGTCTCGCCGTCCGTCACCGTGACAAATTTGTCTTCGGGGATTTTCAGCAGATCAATGAGCATGCCCTTGGCTTTGGGGGTCGTGACCACTTTTGCTTCCGGAAACCGGTCAAGCACACGAGGGATGGTTCCGGAATGGTCCTGCTCTGCATGGTGGGAGATGAGACGGTCAATCTTGGGAACCTCGTCCAGTTGCGCCATCAGTTCATCGGCCATGGGCGGATCAACAGCGTCCAGCAAAGCGGTCTTCTCGCTCCCTTCAACGAGGTAGGCATTGTACGTCGTGCCGTCCGGAAGCGGAATGAGAGAGTCAAAAAGGCGACTGTCCCAATCAACGGCTCCCATCCAATGAATTTTTTCCTTTATCTGCCTTTTGTGCATGAAAACACCTCCTTATAGAGTTCAACAAAAAGATTGTCCCGGGCGCAGTTTGCAGTTCCGCCTTCAG
>JAOZRQ010000449.1 GCA_029940115.1 Desulfobacterales bacterium | reverse complement strand
TGTCAATCCGGCAGGAGCGGGAATGGGGAACTTGTTCGGTCACAGTTCCTAAGTATCCGATCATAAATTTTTGTATCTGTGTACAGGACAAAAATTCGGAAATGGGCGAGAAACCCGGCTTTCTCCCAAACGGGCCGACTCTCCAACGGCAAGAAAAAGCCGGGTTTCCTTCCTCAAATCATTTTTTTTGTACACAGTTTTTGTATATAAGACCTCCGAAATTTTTCAAATTAAAATAGCACAACAGGATGCAAATTTCAATACATTTCTGAAAAAGGTTGATCGTTTCAAATGATGATGTCTAAGTACCCGGCCATATATTTTCCAGAATCAGATTCAGAATTGTCAGGGAACAGCGCCGATAAAATACAGGAAAACTTTTGGCCAAGTACTTATCTTTCTCCCCATGACCGGCCCCAACGAGAAATGGACGCTCCTCCGGCATAGAGGGCCTTTGTCCGCCTCTGCCAGACTTCTCTCCAAACATCATCCCTCTTAGTCTCAAGCTCATCCCCTGCCAGAGGGCCTTTGTCCGCCTCTGCCAGACTTCTCTCCTCACCTGAAAGCTCCTGACGCCTCTTGGCATTCTCAGGACTTTGAAGCAGATATGCAGTCTCCTCGACCGAGGGATGAAATCTAGGGCGTCTAAAAACGCCAGTTTTCAGCCATGTTTTTTGCCTGACTTCCGGACTCGGCAATGTCGCCCCAAACGCCTGTCCCGACAGGATTTGGGGAAAACAAGGTGGGCCAAATGGGCGGCCAAGTGGAATTGGCTGATTTAGACGGCCTATATGAAATCTGAGGGATGAAATCTGAGGGATGAAATCTGAGGGATGAAGTCTGAGGGATGAGGGATGAAATCTGAGGGATGAAACCTGAGGGATGAAATCTGAGGGATGAAATCTGAAGAATGAAGGATGAAATGAACACTTCATCCCTCATCCCTCAGCCTTCCTATAATCTCTGCCAGCATCTCACCCGCCTCATCAAGCCCGAAATCCCTGACAAGCATGTCAATCTTTTTTATCTCCTCTTCCATGTCGCGGGGCAGCGCATGTCCTGAAATCCTCTCAATGATCTCCGAACTGCCGAGGGGATCCAAGCTGTTCAAAGATTCTTCCAGAGTTTCCAAGAGATGACGAAGCGCGTCCATGTCTGTCGCAACCGCATTCTCCTTCCCCGGGCCTTCCTGATCGGCTGGGTTCTGTTCAAGTGAGGCCACAGATGCCACCACCCGACTGAGTTCCGCTTCCACGGAATCCAAAAGGCCGGACAGGGTATCCTCTCTCTCCTTATCCGCAACATGTTCGACGCGTCTGGCGGCCTTGCTGAAATCGTATGCGGATATGTTGGAGCCGGCACCGGCCATGGAGTGCGCGAGTCGGCGGATCTCCTTGCGGTCTCCCTTGTTTATGGCCTGGCGCAGATCTCGGAGCAGCATCTCCATGTCTCTGGAGACATCGCCGAGAAGTTTCCGAAAAGTCTCCTGTACGTTCCATTGCACCCGAGACATCTATGCCCGGGAGTTCAGGAATCTGCAAGTCCGGAGCCGGGACTTGGGAAGGTGACATCTCAGTCTCCAAAGTCGGAATCTTCGCCGGTAGCCATCTCCGAAGGGTCCGGAAAAGCTCGGTCTGGACGATCGGTTTGCTCACATAGTCATCCATCCCGGATTCCATGAACCGCTCCCGATCCCCTTTCATGGCGTGGGCGGTCATGGCGATGATATCCATACACACCGATCCCCTGAAGCGCGTTCGCGGAATCACGGGTGCTTTCATGATACACGCTCTGGGAAAGATCTGTTTGATCTCCTCTGCTTTCAGGGAATTTACCCCTTTGTGGGCGATGACCACGGCAGTTCCATCATCGGCAAACGACCCCGGAGATGGAAGCCATGCAAGCAGTGCGAGTACCCCCATGATCATCTTGAACTTCATGTTCTCCTCCTTGACAGTTAAGGTGTTCTCCCTCTTTTCCAAGACCCCTGCCGGATTGGCAAATCTTGCGGGCGGTTCGAATTTGCCCATCCGTGGCGAGGATGTTGTTTGGTCACAGGTCCTGAGAAGTACGGAGACGGCGTCAGGCGAAAGATCAGCCCCACGATAAACCGGGCCTTTCCCCATGCGCAAATGTCATAGAGCTTTCAACATAATGTTTGTCCGGAATCCCCAGTTTGCAGTTCCGCCTTCAGGCGGTCTCACACCGCCTGAAGACGGAACTGCAAACTGGGCCCGGGACAATCTTTTTGTTGAACTCTATATCATGCATGACCAATTTCTGCATATCATAGCCTTGAAGGGAAGGCAACAAGAAACTGAAAAAACTTGCTGATTATAACGCTTTTTGGGGAGGCCCCTGCCCGTGTCTGCCCTGCCCGTGAACATTTGTGGGCACGGACATGCCCGTCGCCCATGGGCGTGAACATGCATGTGGGCATGTGAGGTGCCCGCAACTGGGAGGGGCACGGGCAGGTGCTCCCCTAAATCCGTTATAATCAGAAAACTTGGGTTTTCTCTCGGACAAATATCTTGGAAAAAAATTTTCAAAAACAGCAATTTTGTTCAAGACAAAGATTCAATACATGCTATATTTACTGATTATAACGCTTTTCGGAGAGGCCGCTCTGTGAACGTGAACATTCATTTGCGAGCAAGTTCAAGTTCACGCGATTCCGGCATCAGGGACGTCCGCCCAGCGGAAGTTCAAGTATAAGTTCACGGGTTCCCCTAAATCCGTTATAATCAGTATATATTTATTCAGGAATGAGCGGTGAGCGAATTCATCATGCACATTTGCGACTTGGGGGACAACGGGCACCCGGCCGGAAGGCGCCTGTGCCCACAAAGAGGCGCAAAGGCACAAGGAGGGCGCTGAGAGGACGGAGAAAACATGTGGTTAGGCGGTCGCACTCGTTGTGACAGCCTTTCAGACAGTCTCCCCCCAGATCATAAACACGCCCGAATTCATCCTTCATCCATACATAAAGAGGAGGTAAAAAGAATGTTCAGGGAATTCAGAATCGGATTCATCGCAAATCTCCCTTTAGCCGCGAGTGTCGGGGCTTATGGGAGCGTACTCGGTGTGCTGGCCTCGCAGAAGGGGATCGGCTGGGGGGAATTGTTGTTGATGAATCTCTCCATTTTCGCGGGGTCGGCCCAGTTTGTCATGGTGGAGATGTGGATGCCGCCCCTCCCCATCGTGGAGATCACCCTTGCGGTTCTGGTGATCAACTTCCGGTATCTGCTGATAGGGGCCTCGTTGCGTCCGGTCTTTCATGGGACATCTCTGGGCCACAAATTCGCGATGATGCATCTTGTGGCCGACGAAAATTGGGCCGTCACCATGGCGGCCCATCACCGGGGAGAGGCCTCCACAGGCTTCCTCTTCGGCGGCGGGGTCTGCATATTGTCCGCGTGGTGTTCCGGGACCATGCTGGGACATGGATTTGGCGCGGTGATCCGAGATCCGGAGGCTTATGCCCTCGACTTTGCGTTCATAGCGGTCTTCACAGCCTTGGCCGTCAGCCTGTGGCGGGGGAAAAAGGACATTGCCCCCTGGCTTGCCGCGATCGTCTTTGCCGTTGCCGGGGAGAAGCTGTTGCCGGGGAAGTGGTACATCTTGGTCGGCGGGATCGGCGGCGCGCTGGTCTCCGCATGTCAGCACAAGGAGGAGAACAATGAATCCTGATTTCAACATGACGGTTTTTCTGACCATTGCCATGGCCGCGATGGTGACTTATGGGTTGCGGGTCGGGGGTCTGCTTCTCGCGGAACGGCTTCCAAGTTCGGGACGATTCAGGACGTTCATGGACGCCCTTCCCGGAACCATTCTCCTCTCCCTGGTCGCTCCGGGCATCGTGTCCGCGGGAACATGGGGATGTGCGGCCGCGCTCTGCACCGCGCTCTGCACCTATCTGACACGGAACGTGTTTCTCTCCATGGTGGTGGGAATGGGCGTGGTGGCGGTTCAGCGGAATCTGTAAGCTCTAAGCTGTAAGCTCTAAGGGACCGGAAATAAATCGTCGGATTTGGCTTGGATTTGAACAAGAAACAATTTCCTGATTATAACACTTTTTGGGGAGGCCCGTGCCCCATAAGCATCAAGCTAAGGGCTGGCCTGATTCCTGGAACCCCTTTCCGGCGCGGCCTCCACCAGCCTTTTCCAGTCTCCCGCTTCCGCAATTTCAAGTCTGAAACATTCTCTTTGGGAACTTCTGGTTTCTCCATCTTGAAGAGTTGCACGGATGATATAAACATAGATGTAAACGTCAGTTTCCGGATCCTTGAGCAGTTTGTATGTTTTTCCAGAAAAATCATATTCATCTTCAATATTGCCAAGATTCAACGCTTCGATCTCATCTCTATTCAATTGTTTCATAAGACACCTCTTCATAAGTGTACTTGCAACAGTGAATGAAAAAGAGACCTTCTGGGCATGTTTGCGGGCACTGGCATGTCAACGAGATCCTCCCCCAAAAGGAATCATCAAATGATGATGATAGGCATTTTTTCAGCACATGTCAAGACGTTTTGATCTTCTTTTTCAGCCCACTCCCGCTGGAATACCGGCGGTTGTAAACCACCGGCCCGAAATCCTCTCCCTTCTCCAATTTTGGATATTGCCAAGTCATTACGGATTCAGCGTAAAAACCTGAATCAGTTCTTTTTTGTGCACAAAGTTTCAGCCGCTTCGGATAATCGGGGTGAAGATTCACTATCGGACACAATGTGAAATCCCATACGGCCCAGCAACTGACCTCACGGTTTTGAACAGACAGACATACGCCACGCGTGAACCCCAAGGGTGGCAAGAACCAAGGTGCCTTGGATCACGCCGCTCAGGGAGGAGTCGAGCTGAAGCACCAGGGGGAGTTGAATACTCCCCACGTTGAGACATGCGAAGAAGAACGCGACCCCGGGGGCGACCCAGACATTGTAGTTGGCGAGCATGACCACAAGCAGCGCGAGGTATCCGTAGTTGCTCGATATGGCCGGCAACAGACGGTGATACACACCTGTGACTTGGATGGTTCCCGCGATCCCCGCGAATCCCCCGGCGAACATCATGGCGAGAAGCATGTATCTTCCGGGCTTGAGCCCGAAGATATGCGCGGCCCGGGGTTTCCGCCGATGGCTCTCAGATTTAGGCCGATGCAGGTGTACCGCAACATCACCGCCGTGACGATCAGCGCGAGGATCGCGAGGACGAGCCCCACCGGGGAGAGGCGGATGCTTGAGAGACAAGGTAGCCAAAGCGTGGAAGGGAAAAGCTCCGTGCCGCTCATGGAGGCAATCCCAAGCCGTTTTCAGGGGCCGAAGATGAGCCAGAGGATGATCCCTTGGGCAACGAAATTCAGCCCGAGTCCCGCGAATATCTCGTTCACGCCCCCCTTTGTCTTCAAAAACCCGGCCAAGAGTGCCCAGAGGCCCCCGCCAATGAGGCTGGCCAGAAACGCGAGGGAGAGGAAGAACACCGGCATGTCGCTATCCACCCCGACGCGGAGGATGGATGTGGCAAAGATTGCGCCCATCATCATCTGGCCTTCGACCCCAATGTTCCAGAGTCCGATTCTGAAGGTGTAGAGGAGGCCGCATGAGCAGAGGGTGAGGGGGACCCACGCGTTGATGACATGGGCGAACTTTCGCCAAGAACCGAGGGATCCCCTGAAAATGTGATAATACGCCTCAAGCGGCGGTGCGCCGGACAAGTAGAGGATCAGGGTGGTGAAGAGAAAGACCGCGGAAAAGGTCAGCGCGATTTCCCAGACATATTGGATGGATGTTTTGAATAAGGCTTGCATGGATGTTTATTTAATTAATTAAAAATTTTTGTTGCCGGAGACAGATATCACCCAATTTTTGTCCCGTAGGGACAACTGAGAACAGCCCGGCAAT
>JAOZRQ010000448.1 GCA_029940115.1 Desulfobacterales bacterium | reverse complement strand
ACACATTTTATCTTGCCAAAGTAAAACTGAGGAACATCCAATGCTTTGAATCCCTGTCAGCCGACTTCATGGGAGAGGACGGAGATATCCGCCTCTGCTCAGTTCTGCTTGGGGATAACAGCGCAGGGAAAACGGCATTTCTCCGCGCACTTGCTTCTGGCATATGCGAGACAACAAATACAACTACTCTGTTTCTCGGAGGCTTGATTCAGAACGGAAAATCGAAAGGGAGCATAGAGATTGAGTTCATTCATTCTCAAAAGGGACGCTATCAAGTTGTGACAGAAATTTACGGAAAAGGGGGTATCTCGCATACAAGTATTGATTATATTCCGGATAATCGCTCACTGGAATCGCCTTCAGCTTGGAAAGACACTCCCCTGAAAGACCTGTTTGTATGCGCCTACGGCGCGGGACGGACGTTGGGAGAAACCAGCAGAAAATACGCAGATTACAGAATGACAGACGCGGTAAGTACCCTGTTCCGCTATGACCAGCCGATGCAGGACCCCGAACTCAGCCTGCATCGGATCATTGCGGCCGCCCAGAAGCATGTTCCCGAATCCGAAAGACGCCGGGTGGAGCAGGAGACGCTTTCCCGCTTTCAACGCCTGATTGAAAAGCTCTTCATGTTCACTGACCAAGAACATGTCGAACTGACGGAAAAGGGGATTGAGGTGGTCAGCCCAACAGCGCGTTCCCTGCTTCTGGACCAGGGAGACGGTTACAAAAACACGGCGGCCTGGGTCCTGGATTTCATCACATGGAATATGCTCGCAGGACGGAATCTTGATCCAGATGAGATATCCGGCATCGTTTTGATTGATGAAATCGAGCAGCACCTGCATCCCCGATGGCAGCGCCATATCGTCAGCCTATTGCGGGAACAATTTCCCAAAGTTCAGTTCATCGTGACCACCCATTCTCCCCTGTGCGCGGTCGGCACGGCCGACCTGGATGACAATGAAACCCAGTTGTTGCATCTGTGTAAGGATGAGCATGGACAGGTGGTGTCAAACGTGCTTCCTTCCCTGCGAGGTCTGAGAGCCGATCAGGTGCTCACCTCTGAGGCATTCGGGCTGCCGACCACCCGCAATCCTGATTTGGCGAAGAAACTTGGGCGATTCGGAGAACTCTTCCTGAAGGAATCCCGCGATGAGCCGGAAGAACAGGAATTTGTCAGACTGCGTGACTTTCTGGATGAGCATCTGCCGGAATCTGCCGAAGATGCCGAAACCCGTGTGTTGCAACAGAAATTGAAGCCTGTGAGGAGAATTTGGCCTCATGAAAAAGTTGGACCAATTCCGGAGTGCGAAGCTTGCTTTGCGAGTCACCGCTCCCCACCACTCGCAAGGCAAGCCTTGCACTCCGGAGATAGTCCCAACAGATTGGAATGAACCATGGAAAGACTGGAAGAACTGAAACGCCGCGCGAAGGCAGGCGATGCCGAGGCATTGCGACTCCTGCGGGAGAGCGGATTTTTCAAGAAAAAGAAGGCCGCCAAGGAAGGGTACGCCCTCTCCCATGCCCAGAAACGCCTGTGGGTGTTGGACCAGATGGAGGAAAATTCCGCGGCGTATAACATACCGGGCGCGATTCGCTTGGACGGGATGCTCGACACCACAGCGTTTGAAAATGCCTTGGCGGTGATCGTGGCGCGGCACGAGTCATTACGCACCACGTTTGCCAGCATCAGCAACGAACCCCGGCAATTCGTTCACGAGACCATCCCGTTTCGGCTGGAGGCGATTGATCTGAGCCGTGAGCCGGAACCTGAACAGACGGCGCGAGAACATGCCTGCCAAGATGCGGCGGCCCCATTCGACCTCAGCACCGGCCCCTTGTTGCGGGCCAAACTGATCAGGTTGGCTCCGGAGCAATACGTCTTTCTCCTCAACATCCACCACATCGTGTGCGATGAATGGTCCATCGGGGTGCTGATCCATGAACTGATGGCGTTGTACGCCGGCAATCCGTTGCCCCCGCTGAAGATTCAGTACAAGGACTATGCGGCTTGGCAAAATGAGCAACTGACAGATGGCAAGGCTGAGAAACACAGGGAATACTGGCATCAGAAATTGTCAGGCGATCTTCCGGTGCTGAATCTGCCGACCGACCATCCCCGTCCGGCCGTGCTGACCTTTGCGGGGGATACGCTTCTTTTCGATTTGGAAAAAACACTGACCGATTCCCTGAGACAGCTCGGGCTGAAACAGGGGGCCAGCCTCTTCATGACGCTGGTGGCGCTGGTCAAGACACTCTTGTACCGCCATGCCGGACAGGCGGACATGATTGTCGGCAGCCCCGTTGCCGGCAGGGAGCATCCGGACCTGGAACATCAGATCGGCTTCTATGTCAACATGCTGGCATTGCGGGACACCATTAATGGAGAGGACTGCTTTGCAGATGTACTGAAAAAGGTCAGACAGACGGCAGAGGAGTCTTATGAGCATCAAGTCTATCCTTATGACCAACTGGTGAACGAACTGGATCTGGCGCGTGACATGGGGCGCTCGCCCCTGTTTGACGTGGTGGTCGTTCTTCAACATCATGAGCCGATGGCATTCCGCTTGGGAGAGGTCTCCGTTTCTGAGTTTGAAAGCGGCTTCAGCGTCGCGAAGTTTGACATGAGCTTCTATTTTGCCGAGACGGATGAGGCGTTGCAACTGGCCATCAATTACAACACCAACATCTTCCATCCCCAAACGATCCATCGAATGGCGACGCATCTCAGGCAACTGATGCGGAGCCTTCTTGAGCATCCGGATCTGCCCATCTCAACACTGAACATGCTCCCTGAGACGGAGAAAAATCGTCTGCTTGTCGAATTCAATGACACCGTCGCGAATTATCCAAGGGACAAGACCATTGTGGCGCTCTTTGAGGAACAGGTGGAGAGGAGGCCGGAGAACATGGCGGTGGTCTTTGAAGAAGATGCCCCATGCCAGAGGCTCACTTATCGCGAGCTGAATGAGCGGGCCAACCGGGTGGCGTGGCAGTTGATCCGCCAACATGATGTCCAACCCGATGAGGGGGTGGCCGTCTTTCTGGATCGTTCCGACTGGATGGTGGCGGGGCTGTTGGGCATTCTGAAGGCCGGTGCCGCGTATGTGCCGATGGATCCCACCTATCCTGAAGAACGCATTCGGCACATACTTGGGGACAGCGGTTGCCATATCGTGTTGACGGAAACGCAGTACATCTCACCATCTCGGGAACAGACAGGGAATGCGGGAGAGGATTCGGTATTCCTTCCGAATCTTTGCGGCGACACGATCCATCTGACGGACATCCGCTGCCTGCAAGAGGAGGAGGCGGCCAACCCGCGGCGACCCACCCAACCCGATCATGCCGCATACATCATCTACACGTCCGGTTCAACCGGCAAGCCCAAAGGGTGTGTCGTCACTCACCGCAATGTGGTGAGGCTGATGAGGACGGACCGGAATCGCTTTGATTTCCGTCCGGAAGATGTCTGGGTGGTGGCCCATTCCTTCTGTTTCGACTTCTCCGTCTGGGAGATGTATGGCGCGCTCCTGTATGGCGGCCGGACGGTGGTGGCAAGGCGGGAGGATGTCCAAGATGCCCAAGTGTTCCTTGAGCTGTTGAAACGCCATCGGGTCACGGTTCTGAATCAGACCCCCGCGGCCTTCTACAACCTGATCGAAGCGGAGGCCGGCGACGCGACGCATCAGCTGGACGAACATCTCCGCTATGTGATCTTTGGCGGGGACCGCTTGGAGCCAACCTATCTGCGCCCTTGGGCAGAGCGATATTCCCTTGACCGCGTCCAACTGATCAACATGTACGGCATCACGGAGACCACCGTGCATGTGACCTACTGCCGACTCCGAGAGGAAGATATCTTTGGGTCGGCCGGGAGAAGCCCCATTGGTGTGCCCCTGCCCGAAACTGTCGTCTATGTGTGCAATGAGCGGATGGCATTGCAACCGATAGGGGTGGTCGGCGAATTGTATGTGGGTGGATCAGGGGTGAGCCGGGGATATCTGAACCGGCCCGAACTGACGGAGGAACGGTTTGTCACCAATCCCCATCGCGAGGGAGGGCACCTTTACCGAAGCGGAGACTTGGGCCGGTGGTGTGCGGACGGCACCTTGGAACATCTGGGCCGCAACGATGATCAGGTTCAGATTCGAGGCTTCCGGGTGGAACTGAGGGAGATTGAGAGTTGCCTGCTTCAGCACGAGTCGGTGAGAAAGGCGGTGGTCATCTCACGGGACACGCCGGATGGAGTGAAGGAACTGGTCAGCTGTCTCGTTGCCGATGGTGCCGTGAATATCGGGGAAATCCGCGGCCATCTTGCCGCGACACTCCCTGAACATATGATCCCCGCCTATTTTGTCAGACTTGATGAACTGCCATTGACCTTCAACAAGAAGCTGGACATCAAGGCATTGCCGACCCCTGAGGACGTTCAAATGGCATCAGGGGAGGCGTATGTCCCCCCGAAAACGCCACTCGAAGCGAAACTTGCCGAAATCTGGGAATCTGTTCTCGGACACGCGCGTGTCGGCATCCATGACAACTATTTCAATTTGGGTGGTGATTCCATCAAGGTCATCCGATTGGTGAACACAATCGCGGCCGTCTTGGAAACACGCGTGGCCATCAGGGAGATCTTTCTCCATCCCACCGTTTCGGATTTGGCGGCACACATCAGGAAAAGGGAGCCGTCAAAAGAGGCGGACACAGCATTGGAAAAGGCAGAAGCCGAGTTGAATGCGTTGAAGCAGGCGATTCTTCAACATCCCGGCGAAAATGCCTCCCTGCCTCATGATTGGGAGGATTTTTACCCATTGAGCGACATTCAGCATGGCATGTTCTTCCATAATCTGATGGATGCGGATATTGGGATTTACCATGACCAGTTCGTATATCAATTTGTGGATGATTCCTATGACTTGGAACTTTTTGCGAAGTCGATGACATTGTTGGTCAAAAAGCATGGCATTCTGCGGACAAGCTTTCATCTTTCCGGCTTTCGAGAGCCGATCCAGATTGTCCATCGTCATCCCCGGCTCGACATCGCCTTTCAAAGCCTTGTCGGGATGGATGGGGAAGAACAGAGACAGCATATCCTGGATTTCATGGCCGCGGATCGTAAGACCGGATTTGATGCGAGCGTTCCTGGTTTGTGGCGATTACGCATGTTTCAAATGACAGGGCAGGAACACACCCTGGTGTGGATTTTCCATCATGCCATTTTGGATGGATGGAGCAATGCGTCACTGATCACCGAGTTGGTGGGGATTTATTTTCAGTTGAAGACGGATGTCGGATATGACGTGTCACGGCTACATGCCAGCTATCGGGATTTCGTGGCGGATCAGCTTCACTGGAAAAACCATGGCGAGACTCAGGAATACTGGAAGCAATTGCTGGGAGGGTATGAACGGACAGGCATGCCGCTATTCAAAACACCGGAGAGCGTTTCCGAAAAAGGGATGAACAGACAATTTTTCCAAGTCATTGAGCAAAAACTTGGAGAAAAGCTGATCTTGCTGGCTCAAAGGGAAAACACAAGCATCAAAACCATTTACCTCGCGGCCTTCACCTGTCTGCTGAAGGTGACCACAGGGAAGGAGGACATTCTCTTTGGTCTGGTCACCAACAATCGTCCGGAGGTGAGGGATGGCGACGTGATGTTGGGATGTTTTCTCAACACCCTCCCATTCAGGTTGCTCCTCGAAACCCCACTCTCCCCGAGAAGACTCGTGCGAAGCATCATGGACAGGGCCAATGAGATCAAGGCATATGAAAGGCTCTCCCTGCGTCAGATCGGGATGGTCACCCAAGAGCCTTCGAACCAAGGCAATCCTTTCTTTGACACGCTGTTCAACTATATCGACTTTCATGTTTATGAGCAATTGTCCGGCAAGAATC
>JAOZRQ010000891.1 GCA_029940115.1 Desulfobacterales bacterium | reverse complement strand
AAACGGGTTGACTCTCCAACTGCAAGAAAAAGCCGGGTTTCTTTCCTCAAGTCATCCTTGCCCATCATCAATCCATGCGAAGGAGATGCCTGATGGAAATTGCTGAAATGAAAAGCAGGATACACCATACGGTTGACAAACTTCCTCCTGACAAACTTGAATCTCTCTTGGTGTTTTTGGAGGATTTGCAGAGGGTCGGAGATCGGGATGAATGGGATCGTCAGGATGCGGGCTTTTTCATGAAAGCGCCTGCGGAATCAGGTGACGCTGTGAGACTGTCCGGACAGGAGGCCAGAAAGTTGGCAGATGCACTTGTGGCGATGGCGGACAGAGCCGATAAGATATATAGGACGCCTGAGCCGATGCATGCGTGAGAAGGCTGTCTGTACGGATTGGTGACAGGCGGGACTTCAAATTTGAACCAGCTCAAATCCCTGATAGTCACCAATCTGCTCAGATGAGCTGCGCTTCCGGGGATTGTCCCGGAGAAACCTTATAAGGAGAGACAACATGCAGGCAATCAGAGAATATGCTGTTGTGAAAAACGGACGACTACTTTTGAATCTGCCTGAATATTTTGAACAGTCAGAGGTGGAGGTCATTATTTTACCCACAGACTCGGCAATCCCCCGGCAGAAAAGAACAGGATCGGTCAGGTATGACATTGATGATCTGGTGATGAGGATGCCGAAAGATCACACCCCCGAAGAAGTGGACTGGGGAGCCCCGGTCGGGAAGGAGGTTTGGTAAGCCAAAAATGACCCAAATAGACAAGCTTATAAATAAGTTCATGGAAAGACCACCAAGAACAGACCTGACCTATCAGGAGTTGGAGAGGTTGCTGGTGAACATGGATTACAACAAAATCGAAGGCGGCGGTTCGAGGGTGAAATTCTACAGAAATGACGGTTTGTTCCCGATTTCCATTCACAAACCTCATCCGGGGAACATTCTGAAAACTTATGTGGTCAGAGAGGTACAGAAGATATTGGAGAAACTGACAGATGGAATATCTTAAATACAAAGGTTATGTGGGAAGTGTCCATTATTCCCATGAGGACAGGGTGTTCTGGGGAAAACTGGAAGTCGAGGGGCTGATCACTTTTGAGGCGGAGACTGCCGGGGATTTTGAAGCGAGCTTCCGGAACGCTGTGGATGAATATCTGGAGGATTGCAGCCGGCTCGGGATCGAACCTCGGAAGACTGTGCTGAAGACAGGTGACTCAGGGGAGGAGATGTTCATTCAGGATGCGGAGGTGGAACTCTTTGAGCTTGCATAGAAGCGCCGGGAACATCGGATATCCCCGGAGCCATAAGATCATCCCCGGCCTGATGGCATGGTTGCAGGACATGAACTGGCCCGGTGCGGAAATCGTCATGGAAATACTGGAAAGCATTGACAGGAAAACCCTGATCCCGTATATTGAGGATTCACTTGAAAAGGCGGCCGATGACGATGATCTTCTTTGGATAACCGCCATAAGGGAGAGGAAACCGAGACGCTTGGGAATTCTGAGGGGAAAGACAGATAATGACCATGAAGAAAACAAAGGATAAGAAAAAGTGGGAACACCTTCGGTTTCCGAGTGACAGACACTTTTTAAACAGCCTGAGTAAGCCGAAAATGT
>JAOZRQ010000447.1:2722-5924 GCA_029940115.1 Desulfobacterales bacterium | reverse complement strand
TTCGGATTTGTCAATCGTTCGACGGCTTGACGACTCGACAGAGCTCGCCGAAGTCTGAGCTCGCCGAAGTCCGAACCGAGCAGGTTCGACGGGTTTCACCGAATACTTGCAGATAATGGGATGGCGATCCGTGTATTCGGTAAACCCCGTGGCTGCTCCCGCGGGATTGCCAAATCCGGCGGTGGTGGCGGTTCGAATTTGTCAATCGTTCGACGGCTTGACGACTCGACAGAGCTCGCCGAAGTCCGAACCGAGCAGGTTCGACGGGTTTCACCGAATACTTAACAGATAATGGGATGGCAATCCGTGGAGGATATGATGATGGATGATCTGACCAAAAGAGCGGCAAAAGACCTTGCCGATGCAAGATATGTCACTGCGCTGACCGGCGCGGGGATTTCCGTTGAGAGCGGCATCCCCCCTTTCCGTGGAAAAGGGGGCGTATGGGAGAAGATTGACCCGAGCTATGCCGACATTGACCGGTTTATGAGAGACCCCGCGGATGTCTGGCGGGTGCTCATCAAAGAGATGAAGGAGGTGGTGGACCGGGCAAGGCCGAATGACGCACACACCGGACTGGCAAAACTGGAGGAGATGGAGATATTGAAGAGCGTCATCACCCAGAATGTTGACGGGCTCCATCAGATGGCCGGAAACACCGACGTGATCGAATTTCATGGCACATTCGCGTGGCAGCGATGTCTGGCCTGCGACAAGAAGGTCGGGACGGGTGAAATTGACATCTCCGAGATCCCGCCCCGGTGCGACTGCGGCGGGATTTACCGGCCGGACGTCATTTTCTTCGGAGAGATGATCCCGCCTGATGCCCTGATTCGTTCCAAGCAGATCGCCTCCGAATGCGACGTCATGCTGGTCATGGGAACATCCGCTGTGGTGCATCCGGCCGCGACCATGCCAGTCATCGCAAAGCAGAGCGGCGCGAAGGTCATCGAGATCAACCTCGAAAGAACCCCCTTGACAGACAACATCAGCGACTACCTGATCATGGGGAAGGGGGGAGAGGTGATGAACCGCATCTTGGCGGAGTGGGCATAAGCGTAAATCTCATGCCAATGATTTCAGCATGTTACGAGAGCTTATGACTGACGAGTTTTATATGGAGATACTGTGTACAGGAAAAAAAAGTGAATGGGGAAGGAAACCCGGCTTTTTCTGACGGTTTGGGAATCTGTCCGTTCGGGAAAAAATCCGGGTTTCTTGCCACCCACAACTTTTTGTCCTGTACACAGATGGAGATATCAGAATGAAGCAGAAACGCGTGGGAAAAAAAGTGTTGGAGGCCCTGACAAACGACCAGATCGTCCATCTGCTGGATGAGGTATTCACGCTGTCGGGCACCCAAGAAACGGAGACGTTGCTGTCGAATCTGCCGGCGGACATTGCCGGCCCCCTGTCTGAAATACTTCGGCCCGGGAAGGCAACGTCGAAGAAGATCGTCTCAGACAAAAAGCATCTTGAGAAATGGCGGAAACTTTGGAGAAGATGGGCCGACATTGAGTCGAGGCTCGGTGATGAGGACGGAGACTATGTTGCCCAAGAGCATGACTGGGAGGCCCCTTATTTCGACGGGTCTGCCTTGGCTGAAGATATGGAGGGTATCGCGAAGGAGATGCTGCCGCTTCTGGAAAAGACATATGCGCTCGGCAAGGAGGAGGATGACCTCTTTGAGGAGGCCATATTCATCCTCGAAAAGGGCATAAAGTCCTATCCTGAGTGGATGGGTGCGGAATACGGAGATTCCTGTCATCTCGAATCCACTGTGACGGAATGTCTGCTCCGATGGCGATGGCTGGCCTCGAACTCGGCCCTGACCTTTCTGAACGAAGTCGTCCGATTTGAGGATGAGTTGGAGCTGATGGAGTTGGACAGGGGAGCCATCACCGACTTCTTCTTGGACCTGCCCGAGGAGGATCGGAGAAAGATCTACGAGCATATTACCGAACATCAGGATGACGGAGAGTGGTGCGGACGGCTCGACTCTCCCCATTCCGAATGGCATCAGATCCATCACGCGCTCGCCAAGATGTTCGATCCTGACGCTCATCTCGACGCCTGTCGCAGAATGCTTGAGAAGAACTGGCGATACGGTCTCCCGCTCATCAAGGAGCTGCTGAAGAAGAAGGACCACGCCGGAGCCGAGAAGATGTGTGAGCAGACCGTTGCCAGCTTTTTCAAGGACGGCAGGAGAAGGGAGGAGAAGATGTGGCGTCCTGAAGGATCGCTCCTGATCGCCGCCCCGATGTACACGGGAACCTCCGTCGAAGTCGTCCGGCTTTTGAAGGACTGGATCGGCATGACCAAGAAGCTGGGCATGGCAACCCGGACAGCCGCCTTGTCATTCCAGTTGGTGACCTATCAGACGCCGCATAAATGGGACAAGGTGAAAAAGGCCGTCCAGCAGACCGACCTCTCCCAAGTGTCTCATCTGATTGAGGAATGGCAGATGTTTGCCGTGGATGTCTCCCTAAGATATGGTCTCAGCCATGACAACATGCCGTCTGACTGCTGGGTCAAGTGGTTGACAGACGCGGGCTTGGACGAGACAAAGGGGAGGCCATGGTTTTCCGGGAAGCTGAAAAAATGGTTGACCGCCTTGGGCAAGGATGCGAAGAAATTCAAAAATGAAGCTCGGTTGGTTCATACGCTCACCCAAGATCTCGCTGATATCTCGGACCTTGGAAAGAGCCATCCCTGCCTGCTGGAAGCGACCGAAGTCTCTGAAGGGGAAAAAAGAAACATAAGCAGCCGGCGGGCCTGGCTTGGGAAGATGGGCGCACAACAGCTTGTGCCACCTCTTGTGGGCTGCTGGAGAAAGCATGTGGTCGGCATGCTTCCGGATCCGAAGCATGCCGACCAGTCAAGATATGAGGATCATGCGCTATGGTTGGACCTGGTCCGCGAGCTTGACCCTGCGAGCTTTGAGAAAATCCTTGACCAGTGGAGAGAGGCGCATAAACGCCGGAGAAACCTCTGGAAGGCTTTGGAGAGGAGAGGGATGAGATAGTCGCCTATCAATTCCGCCTCGGAATCAATTCCGAGGCTGAAAGCCGAAGCAGGCTGAAGCCAGCTGTGACAGTGCGCTTCAGCGCACTTTCGCTGTCAGCCGGGGGATTGATCCCCCGGCGACCGCCTCGGAATCAATTCCGAGGCTGAAAGCCGAAGCAGGCTGAAGCCAGCTGTG
>JAOZRQ010000447.1:0-2622 GCA_029940115.1 Desulfobacterales bacterium | reverse complement strand
GAAAGCCGAAGCAGGCTGAAGCCAGCTGTGACAGTGCGCTTCAGCGCACTTTCGCCTTCAGCCGGGGGATTGATCCCCCGGCGACCGCCTCGGAATCTAAGGATGACTTACAAGAAAAAAGGAGAACAGCCATGATTTCAGTCAGCGTTGAAAAAGCTGCCCGGACATTGCCCCAACTGATTCGGGACACCCTGAAAGATTGCGAGGAGACCGTCATTGTCTCCGATTCCGGTTCTGTCGTTCTGCTTGATCAGGCAGAATGGGAAAATATGCAGGAGACGTTGAGGCTTCTGTGTGACAGGAAATCACTTACGGCCCTGATCGAAGGGCATAAGAACAGAGACCGGGGGAGCAGACCGGATGCCATAAGCCCGGGAGAGGCATTTTATGACCTATAAGATCAATATTCTCAGAAACGCAGATGCCGATTTGGACTGGCTGAGAAGAGATGACAGAAAAAGTTATTGCAAATGCTTCGACCTCGTCCGGGAACTGATGGAACATCCGAGAGAGGGGACAGGAAAACCGGAACGTCTGAAATACTTTGACAAAGAGGTTTACAGCCGGAGAGTCAGTCGCAAGGACAGAATGGTATACGATCTACGAGGATGTGAGAGAAATTGACATCTCCTCATTTCGGGGACATTATGAAAAAGGGCTTTGCTGAACAAATCTCAAGCCTCGGAATCAATTCCGAGGCTGAAAGCCCAAGCAGGCTGAAGTCACATATTGATGATGACAAATCGGAGGAGACAATGCAACCACAGGAGAACACACTGACAAAGATAAAAATGTTGCGAACGTGATGTGAGTTTGAGCGTTCGGTTTATGTTCAAGTTCAAGTTTACGTTCACGTTCAAGGGAAAAAGAGATATGAACACCAACAGTTGGATAAAAACCGTTTCGCTTGCCCTGCCCTCGCTACAGGACAACACTGCGGATGCGGACCGTCTCATCACCGCGTTAAAACAGGAACTCGGCGCGGATGCGGTGAAGATGGACCTTCTTCTGCTGAAACAGGTGCCGGACCTTCTCAGAAAATGGGATTATCATGTCCGCTGTGTGCTTTTCAAGGAGCAGAACCAGTGGATCCTGACAGGGATGACCGCTGCCCGGGATCCCCGGCCTTTGGCCGGGCTGGCTGTTGATCTCGGCACTTCCCGAGTGGTGATCCGACTTTTGGACCTCTCAACCGGCGGCATTCTGGCTGAATCCACGTTTGACAACCCCCAGATAGTGATCGGCCCGGACGTGCTCGCGAGGATCCATCATTCAGAGACCGAGGGCGGACTGGAGCGGAACACCCGCCTGATCATAGAGGGTCTGAACTGTGAAATTTCGAAGCTGTGCCAGACCTGCAAACTTGAACCGGATGACGTGCATCTGATTTCCGTGGCCGGGAACACCGCCATGACGCATCTCTTCATGGGCCTGAATCCCCGGTGGATCATTCGTGAGCCGTATATTCCGGTGGTGAACCATCCGGGCGTCCTCAAGGCGGAGGAACTCGGCGTTCGGGTCAATCCCCTGGCCCGGGTGATGATCTTCCCGAATGTCGGCAGCTACTTCGGCGGGGACCTGATCGCCGGCATTCTCTTCTCCGGCATGAACACCGCGGAGGAGACCGCGATACTGCTTGACGTGGGGACCAATGCGGAGGTGGTTCTCGGGAACCGTCACTGGCTCATTGCGTGTGCGGGCGCGGCAGGTCCCGCACTGGAAGGCGGGGTCTCCAAGATGGGGATGATGGCGGGTCCCGGGGTGATAGAGAAAATTGTTGGCATTGACCCGGATACCCGGCAATTTGACCTCCGTACCATCGGGCAGACGCGGCCCATCGGGATATGTGGATCCGGAATGATTGATCTCGCCGCGCATCTGTTTCTCTCCGGCATGATGGACATCCGGGGCAAACTGGTCCCGAAAGCATGCGGGGAACGGCTCGGGGAGAAGGCGGGGATTCGACATCTTGTGGTGGTGCCGGCAAGGGACTCGGGGACTAGTGAGGACCTCATCATCAGTCAAGCGGATCTCGACAGCTTGATCCGATCCAAGGCGGCCATGTTCACGATCCTCGAGACCATCACCCTCTCTGTGGGGATGTCTTTGAATGAGATATCCACATTTTATGTGGCCGGCACATTCGGATGTTTTATCAATCCGACATCCGCCATATCCATCGGTATGATCCCGGATCTGCCCCTTGACTGCTACCGGCCCTTGGGAAACAGCTCCCTCGGCGGTGCGACCATGGTGCTGACATCGCCTGAATCCCTAGCGGAGATAGATGCCATCAGAGACCGGATCACCTATCTGGAATTAAATGTGAACCAAGACTTTATGAACCGGTTCAGCGCAGCCAAGTTTCTTCCGCATACCAACCAGTCGCTCTTCCCCTCTGTCCATAGGCTGTAAAACGATTTTGCAAATCGTTTTTCCAAATGACGAACGATTTGAAAAATCGTTCTATGGAGTTCAACAAAAAGATTGTCCGGTCCGGAGTGCAAAGCTTGCTTTGTGAGTCAAAAAGATTGTCCGGTCCGGAGTGCAAAGCCTGCTTTGTGAGTCAAAAAGATTGTCCGGTCCGGAGTGCAAAGCTTGCTTTGTGAGTCAAAAAGATTG
>JAOZRQ010000446.1 GCA_029940115.1 Desulfobacterales bacterium | reverse complement strand
AACCGCTTCGCTCAATTTTTCGGGCCCTGAGCCTGCCGAAGGGCAAAAAACCGCTCCGCTCAATTTTTCGGGCCCTGAGCCTGCCGAAGGGCAAAAAACCGCTTCGCTCAATTTTTCGGGCCCTGAGCCTGCCGAAGGGCAAAAAAACGCTTCGCTCAATTTTTGCACTCCTGAATCTCACTGAGGTCAAGATCAATTTGCAGTTCCCTTTTGAGCTCCTCATGGGTCCAATACCGGTCGGAGTGCCTGCTGAGATGCAGGAGCATGCGCTTGGCATGCTGGTCGTTGACCTTCTTCAGGGTCAGCTGGATGTACTCGCTCCAAGTCTTGGACATTCTGGAGCGACGGTGGGTGATCTCATGGTTGAACGTGTCGATCACGCCCTTTTCCGTGGTCAGATCCCTCCCCCCATAATTGCTCTGCATCACGCAGGAGATGAAGAACGGATCGGACATGCACAGCCGGCTGATCAGGAGGGCCGTCTCATTCGTGACTGGCTCGTCGTAAACTTGGGCATATCCGTACACCGCCTCCAGGCCCCCCTCCGGCGAGAGGTAGGGATTGATGTGCCACTCGGAGAGCCGGCCGGCCTGCAGGTACTTCCCGCTGATCTCGATCAGCCAGCTGACATACGAGCCGGTCACCAGCATGGGGGCGATCTTCGACTCGGAGAGGGAATGAAAACTGCCGGGCAGACTTTTAATCGGGCGGGTCTCAAAATTCTGGTCAGGATAGACATAGCCCGCAAAGTTCTGAAACTCATCAATGATGACCAGAAAGCGCCGGTCATACACATCGGCAAAGCGATGCGGGGCACCGCAGGCTGTCACCCACGCGGAACCGTGCAATCCGGCCTCTTTGTTCTTGAAGAGGGAGTCAACATCCCCGACAAACGACTTTATGGATGCCGACACACCGTAACGCCGGATATCTTCCAAGGAGAGCGGTTCCCTGACCAAGGTCTCATCTCGTTCCAGAAACGAAATGTACTGGGAGGCAAACGTCCGATAGTAAAGAAACGCCAGATCCGGGTACCAGACGGAATTCTCGGCCATGTCAAAATAAAACGGGATCACCTCCCCGTTTTCGCTCCAGAGCCAGTGAAGACGCGCTGGACAATCGCCGTCTTCCCGCTTTTGCGGCGGGCAAGGATGACTCTGGAGCCGGACAGGCTTTTCGGGATGTTGCCGATCCATTTCCCCAGATCCTCAAATTCCCTTTCCCGGCCGACAAGCAAATCGGGATCTCCGATCTTTTCCCGCAAGGGATATCTCATCTTTTTTCTCCTTTTCACGTTTCTGGTTCCAACGGATTTTGGGGTTCTTCAACCGCGGGAAGACAGATTTTGACAGTGGTTCCCTGCCCAATTCCGAATCAACCGAGATCCGGCCGTCATGGCTCCTGACGATCATCCAGCAGGCCTAAAAGTGAAAGTTTGTAGTTCCGCCTTTAGGCGGTGTGACACCGCCTAAAGGCGGAACTACGAACTGATGCAAGCCCACGGGTCGCGCCTTACTGATCACTGTCAAAACTGGTCTCCATATGATATTTGACAAGTATCTGTCGAATCGCCCCTTGCTGATGCAACATCTTGATTGTGGTGTTGAAGAGGTTGACAATCTCTTTGCGGGTATGCTGCTGGGAAAAGCCCACATAATATTTCAGTTCCTTATGTGTCCCTGCATAGCGTATGTTTTTCAATTTCAGTTTCGCCATCAGCGAGTGTCCCACCTCTCTGTTGGAATAGACCCCATCAATTCTTTTGCATGCCAACTTTCTGAAACCAGCTTCGTCACCGGGTCTCAAATCAATAGTCAATTCCCCGATTTTCTTCTTTATTTCCTGAAGAGACCTGGAGGTGTTTGAGGGGCCGTAAACCCCGACAGTATATCCTCTGACATCCTTTTCCCCCCTGAATTGAAGGGGGTTGTCGCCATGCACGAAAAACCCATAAGCCGTTTTCAGGAGGGGAGGGGAGAACCAGAGCCATTTGACGCGTTCCGGATTCCAGCCAATCGGAAACATTCCGTGGGCCTCTCCATCTTTGACCATCTTTTGTGCGCGCCTCCAAGGCAATATCTTAAAGGAGCAGGTTATGTCCATTCTACGGCAGACCAATCGGATGATTTCCGCCACGGGACCGGATGCGACGCCGTCAGCCTCATAGGAAAACGGCGCAAAATCCTGAGTCACGAAGTTGAGTGGGGCTGCGTTTCCGCTGGCCGTTGTGAATAGAAAAAGGATTGGGACAAGACATGAAAACATTTTTTTGAGTGTCATTTTTTATCACACCAAGGTTGAGGTTGCATCGGCTATGGGCTATGGGCCATGGTCGAGGGCATGGGCATCCGGAGGGAGGACCCATGTCGCCATAGCCGATAGCCCATAGCCGATAGCCGATAGCCCATAGCTGATAGCCGATAGCCCCATCATCAAAAAACTTGATCATCAAGTACTCAGGTTCTCAGGACTTGCTGCTGGCTATTATCTGTCATTCCTGCGAACAACCATGATCTGCGGTCACTATGAAGGTCTCAGATGCAACGACAGAGGATTGGGAATGACAATGGAATACGCTCATCTTTGGCTCTGACCCGTCGGTCATGGATGTTCGCAGGAATGACAGACGCTTTCCATCATCACTTGACAACCAGCACAGGGCAATGGGCCTTGATGACCACATATTGAGCATTGGATCCGAACAGTAATTTGCCGACCTTGGATCCGCTGACCCCTAACCGCTGGCCGCTCGCCCCTGTCCTCATCGTGTCCTTGGAGGATACATCCCCCAAACAATTCTGTCAATTCAAGAACCTATCCGAAAAATAATAATTCGCCAGCAACAGGTTTGACCAATGGTGCCAATGTGTTCTAGGAAAAATGCGCTGTTTTTGAATATGCCATTATTTCAATATGTCAATGATTTTTCGGATAGGTTCAAGCATTTCTGATTTTCGTGTGAGAAATTTTCTTACATTCAGCAGATCGAAAAGTTCCAATCTGTGCGGTTAGGGGTCAACGGCCAGCGGATCTGCTGACCGCCGACTCCTAACCGCATAGGTCGAAATGCTGATCAATCCATGCCCGAACATCCCCCAACCGCTCCGGGCTTGTCCAGCGAATGTTGGGATCCGCCTTGAACCACATCATCTGGCGTCTGGCATATCTTCTGGTGTCGCGCTTCAAGGTCCGCAAAACCTCGTCCCATGAGAGGCGTCCCATGACAAAGTCGGTCATATGGCGGTATCCGATGGACTGCATCGGTTTGAGTTCTTCCCCGTAGCCCATGGCAAGAAGATGCCTCACCTCATCAAGCAGTCCGGCTCCCACCATCAGGTCCACCCTTTGATTGATCCGCTCATATAGCGCATCCCGCTCCATATGCAACCCGATCTTCAACAGATTGAATGGCTGATCGGCAAACCGATGCTCATGGTGACACTCGGAGATCGGTTTTCCGGTCAGCTCATATACTTCAAGGGCCCTCACGATCCGGAAGATGTCGTTGGGATGGAGTCTTTCTGCCGTATCTGGATCGCATTCGGCCAACCGTCTGTGAAAGCGGTCAGGCCCCTGAGTTGCGGCCTCCTGTTTCAGGCGGGTTCGGATGCGGATGTCCGACGGCGTGGCAGAGAAGAGACCGTGGGCCAGGGCCTTGATGTAGAAGCCTGTGCCGCCAACCACAAAGGAATGAGTCTGCTGTTCGTGAAGTGCCATGACCTTCTCACGGCCCATCTTGGCAAACTTTGCCGCGTCAAAGGGCTGGTCCGGTTCGATGATATTGATCAGGTGGTGCGGAACCTGGGCTTGCTCCTCTAACGTGGCCTTGGCCGTGCCGATATCCATGTGCTTATAGACCTGCATGGAATCGGCACTGATGATTTCACTGGCAAACTCACGGGCCAGCTCAATTCCCACAGCGGTCTTTCCGATCCCGGTGGGGCCACAGATGACGACGATATTTGGCTTCGTCATGGATGTTGATCTCCCATTGGATCAAGCCTCAAGCTCCACAATCTGGGTGTCCAGTTTGGTCCCCCGGACGTGGAGCAGGGCCACCGAAAGTGGGCAGCCATATCGTGACTGTCCCGCGCTCCCCGGATTCAGAAAGAGCACCCCCGCTTTCATCCCGACAAAGGGCTGATGGGTGTGCCCGTTGATCACCGCGCTGAATCCGGCAGCAACCGGATCCAAGTCGAGTTTTGATCCATCATGGCACACATACAGCAAGACGTCTCCGAGTTCAACGACTTCTGCGGCAGGAAGTCCGCAGGCCCATTCTTCGTAATCCATGTTTCCTCGCACCACCTTGAGCGGCGCGATATCCCGCAAGGCGTCAAGTATCCGGGGCGGGCCAATGTCCCCCGCGTGGATGATCATATTCACAGGTTTGAATATGTCGGCCACTTCTGGCCGTAGCAGACCATGGGTGTCTGAAATGACCCCCACAAGAAAATGAGTGGTGTTTTGTGATGATGGCATTATTCCATTTCTCCGATAGTCGTCGTTCTTTGTCTCCATATCCAGCCCATCTGTCTCACCCGTTCCATTTTGGCTTCCCGGTCGCCCCTTCCCACATTCCCGCATCGAACCGGCTTCCCCGGGCATGGGCGATGTTATGGGTGGCCATCCGCAGTTCCCCGAACCATTGATTCAAGATAATCAGTTGAAATGGGTGGATGGAACTCCGCCCTACAACTTTTGACTGATTATAATCAGACTTTTGAGGATCAGAGGCAATGGATAACAGACAACATTCATTTTACAACTTCCTTGGTGTCGTAAGCGGCTGCCAAGGGCAAATCCACTTGGGTGAACAAGGCGGCGCGGTGGGACCGCAAGGTTTTGTCTCCGGGCTTCGTGTCAATCAGTTGGGAGAGCGCGTCAATCGCGTCATACCAGTATCCCTGATCCGCATAGAGATGATACAGCTTCTCCTTGGACGTATTCATCACTTGATTGGACAAAGCCCCCGAAGGTCCGATATATATGATCGTCGCGCTGATGGCAAAGTCGGCGGAACGCTCCTCATCGTCGAACACAACGGTCAGAAACCATTCATATTCGGTTTCCGGCTCAAGACGGATGTTGTAATCTGCAAGGCGGATGCTGTAGATCCCTTCCTTATCCGGGCCAGTGATGTGGGTGTCCACGAGGGGTTCCGGAACACCGACGGCGTTGAGTCTGAATTCCATCTTATTCGGCCAAGGACCGGAGACATACCAGCGCAGAACTGGCTGGGGTTTTGACATCAGGCCGATGTGATTGGGGGCAAGTGGAGACATGCGTGAGGGGAGGGCGAGTGGTTTCCCGTCTTCTCCTCGCGTCAGGCTCCGAGTCAGACTTCGCGTCAAGCTTCGGGTCAGGCTTCGGGTCAGGCTCCGGGTGGTGCCCCGATCTGTTTCGCCAACCTCACCAGCCACTCTCCTGACGTCTTCCATGTACTTTGCCGGGGGATTGTAAACTGGCATTTCGCCAGCTGCACAAGCGATGCCCGCTTCCTTCTGAGAGCCTGCGTAAACTGGTGAAAGCGGGCACAAAGCCAATGTCAGGCATAATGCGCCCCCCAATACAAGATAACCTTTTGAAAAACAAGCCGTTTTCATAAAAACCTCCTCTGCAGTGTACAGGACAAAAATTCGGGAATGGGCGAGAAACCCGGCTTTTTCCCCGAACGGGCCGACTCCTCGACTGCAAGAAAAAGCCGGGTTTCTTTCCTCAACCATTTTTTTGTCCTGTACACAGCCTCCTCTGTTTAAATTATGAACTCAAGTTTCGCACCCAAATTTTTGAGTAAATACAGATCTCGCTCGGCTCCGAGCCATCTCCGCCGGATTTGGCAATCCGGCGGGAGCGGAAATTTGGTCCGCTCGGTTCGCCCCTCTCGCTCGGCTCCGAGCCATCTCCGCCGGATTTGGCAATCCGGCGGGAGCGGAA
>JAOZRQ010000445.1:3609-5954 GCA_029940115.1 Desulfobacterales bacterium | reverse complement strand
CTTGCAGTTGGAAGGTCGGCCGTTTGGGAAAAAGCCGGGTTTCTCGCCCATTCCCGATTTTTTGTCCTGTACACAGCTTGAACTTGAACTTATACTTATACTTGAACTTGCCCGTAAGTGAATGTTCAAGTTCAAGCTCAAGTTCAGAAATAGTCTTTATATATCTGCTGACGATGCGTGAACAGAGAGGAGCTATTCGTGGGAAAAATTATGAGACCATATTTTCATTTTTCAAAGGGTATTGTCTGCCTTTCGATTCTTATTTTTTTTATACTGGGGAGCATTCTGAAACCGTTCCCTGGTGTGTCTCTGGCACAGACAGGGAGGGGCGCGGAACAGTATGTCTCCATAGATTTCAATGATGTGGATATCACGGTCTTCATCAAGTTCATGAGCGAACTGACCGGCAAGAATTTCATTATTGACCGAAAGGTGAAGGGGAAGGTCACCATCATCTCCCCCTCCAAAATCTCCGTAAAGGAGGCTTACAAGGTCTTTGAATCGGTCCTGGAAGTCCATGGCTATACCACGGTGGAGGCGGGCGAGGTGATCAAGGTCGTCTCCTCTCCGGAAGCGCGGACCAAAAACATCAAGACCCTGCTGGAGGGAGAACGCCGCTCGGTGGATGACAAGGTGGTGACCCAGCTGGTGCCGTTGCGGTACGCGGATCCGGCGGAAATCAAGCGGCTGTTTGCCCCCCTGATCTCCAAAAGTAGCGTCATCCTAGCCTACCCTCCCACCAACACGCTGATCATCACGGATGTTTACTCGAACATCCAGCGAATCCTCCGGATCCTGAAAAAGATTGACGTGACCGGTGTGGGCCAGGAGATATCCGTGATTCCCATTGAATACGGGGATGCCATCAAGCTTGTCAAAATCCTGACATCTGTTTTCCAAAAGACAAGAAGAAAAAAGGGAAAAGGGGCCGTGGATGTCATGAAATTTGTCGCGGATGAGCGGACCAACTCGATTGTCCTCCTTGCCAGCGAGGATGACACGGTAAGAGTCAAGACGCTGATCAGCCGGCTCGACAAGGAGGTGCCCAAGGGGAAGGAGAAGATCCATGTGTACTATCTTGAAAACGCGACCGCGGAAGAGCTGGCCAAGGTGCTTCAGTCCCTCTCAACCAAGCAGAGACGGACGACAAAGAAGAAGGGGAAGAAGCAGGCCCCCATTGTCTCGGAAGGGGTCAACATCACTGCGGACAAGGCCACAAACAGCCTGATCATCATGGCGGAAAAGGATGACTACTTGGTCTTGGAAGAGGTGATCAAGAAGCTCGACATCCCCCGGTCCATGGTCTTTATCGAATGTCTGATCATGGAGGTGAATGTGGACAAGAATTTCAAGATCGGAACCGAGTGGACCGCCGGGGGGAAGACCGACTATGACAACCGGGATGCCTTTGTCGGAGGCGGTTTCAGCGGAGGGGGGGACGGCGCGTATGACAATATCTCAGGCATGGCTGGTGCCGCGGTTGCAGGAGGAGCCGCATTACTTCCAAAAGGGTTTTCTGTGGGCGTGTTCGGTGAGATTCTCAAGGTCGGAAACGCCAGCTTTTACAATTTGGGCGCGATTGTACAGGCATATAAGAAGGACAAAGATGTCCATATCCTTTCAACGCCTCAGATTATGACAACAGACAATGAAGAGGCGACGATCATAGTCGGAAGCAACATCCCTTATCAGACCAAGACAGGGACCACCACCACCTCTGAGAGCTATAACACATACGAATATAAGGACGTGGCCATCACCTTGAAGGTGACCCCCCAGATCAGCAAGGATCGCCAGATCCGCCTGAAAATCTCACAGGAAGTCAGCAAACTGGATAGTACCACGTCATCAGTGGGTGATGAACGGCCCACCACCCTGACGCGCAAAATTGACACCACCGTCATCGTCAATGACAAGAACACCATCGCCATCGGCGGGCTGATTGATGACAGCTTTTCCAAAACCGAGAACAAGATCCCCTGTCTCGGGGACATACCGGGTCTCGGATGGCTGTTCAAGGCCCAGACCAAGGGGCGTAAAAAGACCAACCTCTTCGTCTTTCTGACCCCTCATGTCGTGGAGAACGAGATGGAAGCAAAGGAACTTTATCTTGAAAAGAAGAACTACATTGACACGGTGGAAGAGGAGGATAGCGGCATCAAACTGTACGAGCGAACCTTCGACCTTCCCGAACCGACTTTCGAAGAGACGGAACTGCCCGAGTCGCCCAAATGAAGCTCAAAGCTGTAAGCCGTAGCTTCAAACTTGCCCGAGTAGCCTTTGGGCGAACTCCGACTTGTCCGGAGTGCAAAGCTTGCTTTGCGTGTGTCCGGCTTGTCCGGAGT
>JAOZRQ010000445.1:0-3509 GCA_029940115.1 Desulfobacterales bacterium | reverse complement strand
TTGTCCGGAGTGCAAAGCTTGCTTTGCGTGTGTCCGGCTTGTCCGGAGTGCAAAGTTTGCTTTGCGTGTGTCCGACTTGTCCGAAGGTTGTTCTGGCTCGTGGGAAAGAGCGTCCATGACGGCACTCAGGCGACGACACATGCACAGATGAAAATCCGGACATGGCGAACAGGAGAACTCAGCCTCTCGCTGCCTCAAGTCCTCATCACCCCAAGCTG
The DNA here is from genome assembly GCA_029940115.1 of Desulfobacterales bacterium. Classification (GTDB taxonomy): domain Bacteria; phylum Desulfobacterota; class Desulfobacteria; order Desulfobacterales; family 4be13; genus JAOZRQ01. Next base: position 3,291 of record JAOZRQ010000445.1, on the reverse strand, counting down.
GGAAGCCAAGTTCCTCTCGTCGTGTGGTTGCCGCGGGGATTTGCGGGTCCGCCTTGCACGGCGACGATGTGTGGTGCGTGTCAAGAGGTGGCAGATGAGGATCGGCATGATTCCAGACGGACTCCGCATCGATGCCTCCAAGTCTGGGACGTCACGACCTGACAGCCACATGAGGTCATCGCGAGGCGACGAACCACGTCATGACACCGAATGGAGGCCCGTAGGGTCGACATGTTTGTAGCTCCCCCACAACCCCAAACCCCTTCCAACGCTTTAAAATCCTTTTCAGTCTCAAAAGAATGATCTCAGAGAACGAAGGAAAAAAACCCGGTTTCGGTCAAGGGGGTGAAGGTCAAGAGAGAAGAAACCGGGTTTTGGCGCTCAGAGAAGAGAGAATGCATAAATCCGCCAAAAAAAAAGGATGGGACATGAAAAAACGGATATTATACGGCAATGCGAACTATGAGGAAATTGTGGACAAGAACGGTTATTTTGTGGACAAAACCGGGTATCTGGAGAAGCTGGAAGAGATCGGAAATCCGGTGTTCCTGCGTCCGAGACGATTCGGAAAATCCCTCTGGTGCCGCATTCTGGAGTGTTATTACGACATTGTCCGGAAGGATGACTTCAACAGACTGTTCGGCCATACATGGATCGGCAGGAATCCCACCCCGCTCCGCAATTCCTTTTTTGTGCTGCATCTCGATTTTTCAGTTGTCGATCCGACCGGTTCGGTCACGGACATCGAAAAGAGTTTCAACCATGCCTGCAATCTCAGGATGAAAACCATGCTCGGACTGTCAAGACCATCGGGAAGTTCACCCTGCGCCAAAAGGACACCCTGCAGATTGCCGGATATGTCGAAGGGCTGAAAAGGGAGTATCCCGAAGCCGACATCTCCCAATATGTGATCTACTGTTTCGGCAACAAGGGATTCCGGGTGTTTGAGATCAAGGAAATGTAGCACAATCCACAAAGCTAAGGAGGAAACGCAAATGGATGAACCGATGAACATCATGATCGTGGATGACAACCGGGATATGGCTGACAATCTCCGGGACATTATGGAGGAAGAAGGCCACACCGTCTTTGTGGCGTTCGACGGAAAAAGCGCCATTGAATTGTGCCGTTCGCGGCCATTCGATCTGATGCTTCTCGACTACAAGCTTCCGGACATGGACGGCCTGCAATTGCAGGAACGGCTGGCGGAAACCACCGACGCGGATTATCTGATCATCACCGTGCATGCTTCCATTGAAAGCGCGGCCGAGGCCGTGTTCCGCAAACAAATTGTCGGATACGAAACCAAGCCGTTGGATATGGGCCGTCTGCTGGCGTTTGTCCGGCAGATCGGCGAGCGTCGGAGGGCGGAGGAAGAAAAAAGGCTGTCTGAAAAGCGGTTGTGGGAAAGTGAGGCCAAATACTGCTCCATCATGGAAGCCATGGACGATGCCGTCTATATTTGTTCGTCCGACTATCGTATTGAGTATATGAATCCGGCCATGATCAAAATGATCGGTCGCGATGCCGTCGGCGGATCCTGTCACAAGGCGATTCACGGATCGGATGAAAAATGCCCTTGGTGTGTTCATGACAAAGTGATGGGGGGGGAAACCGTCAAGAACGAGGTGATTGATGCCAAAGGCGAAAAAACTTACGATGTGTCCAATGTTCCGATTTTTCACATGAACGGATCGGTTTCAAAGTTGACCGTTTTCCGCGATGTCACTGCAAACCGAAAAATGGAATCCCGGCTTCAACAAGCGGAAAAAATCTCGGCCATCGGCACACTCGCGGGCGGCATCGCCCATGACTTCAACAACATTCTTTATCCGATCATCGGGTATTCGGAGATGATCGGGGATGACATGTCCGCGGACAGCCCGCTCCGCGGCTTTGTTGATGAGATTCTTCACGCCGCATTCAGGGCAAGGGATCTGGTGAAACAGATCCTCGCATTCAGCCGCCAAGTGGACCGGGAAATCATGCCGATAAAACTCCAGCCAATCCTCAAGGAGGCACTGAAGCTGCTTCGCTCCACCATCCCGGCCAATATTGATATCAAACAAAACATTGATTCCGGTTGCGGCGTCGTCGTTGCCGACCCCATCCAAATCCATCAGATCATCATGAATCTGACCACCAACGCCTATCATGCCGTTGAGGAGACCGGGGGGACGCTGAACGTGACACTCGAACAAACCCGCCTGGACTCGGACTGGTCGTTTTTTCCGGACGTCGTCCCCGGAAATTACGCGCGACTGAAGGTGATGGATACGGGCGTCGGTATGGCAAAAGATGTTCTGGACAAAATTTTCGATCCCTATTTCACGACGAAGGAAAACGGCAAGGGAACCGGTCTGGGACTTTCCGTGGTGATGGGAATCGTAAAGACGTGCAAGGGGAATATTCACATATACAGTGAACCCGGACAAGGAACCGAGGTGCATGTCTATTTGCCGTTAATGGAACGAAAGACCCAAAAAAAGGGCATGGATGAGCACCGGCCCATTCGGGGAGGCAGTGAGAGAATCCTCCTCATTGACGATGAAGCACCGATTGTCGGCATGGAACAACAGGTCCTGGAACGCTTGGGATACCGGGTGACATCGAGAACGGGAAGCATCGAAGCGCTCGAGGCGTTCAAAGCCAATCCCGACAATTTCGATCTTGTCATCACGGATATGGCCATGCCTAATATGACCGGCACCCAACTTGCCGTGGAAATCAGGAAAATCAGACCAAGCATCCCCGTCATCATCTGTACCGGTTTCAGCGAGCAGATCAACGAAGAAAAATGCAGGGCGATGGGGATTCAAGGCTATGTGATGAAACCCATGATCAGACGAGAGATGGCCGAGGCGATACGAAGCGTTCTTGAAGGATGAAGGGTGAGTGTGATGAAACCCATGATCAGACGAGAGATGGCCGAGGCGATACGAAGCGTTCTTGAAGGATGAAGGGTGAGGGCGGACACTCCCATTTGCAGCTCAAAGGCTGATTGAAAAATGCCGCCCGACGAGAATGCCTGTACCATGAGGGATGTCGAATGTCAACAACCTTCTTTCCGGAAAGCGACACTTTGTTTGACATCCCGAGTTTTTCCTGATGCCAGAGGGTTTTAGGGGCGCAAAAAAGGCTGCTCAGTGTATTGGGTCAAAAGACAATGGACATTGAACCGCCGAAAGCCGAAAGGCAATGAGACCGCCATTTTTGCACTCCTTTGGTTGAGCTCCCACAAATGTTTGACGGAACAATGGATGGACAAATCATGGCAATCATCTGATCACA
>JAOZRQ010000048.1 GCA_029940115.1 Desulfobacterales bacterium | reverse complement strand
GATGCAGGCGATGGAGGCGCAAAGATGGCCTCTTGGGATGACAAGGTCTCAACCATCGCCATCTTTGCACTCCCTTTGTCTGAGCCTTCACAAACAGGGAAGGGAAACCGGGTTTGCACACTCAGGCCACCTTGACGCCAAGGGGACTGGCATCAAAAGCCATCTGCGTTCATCTGCGGTTGAAACATCACAGGGAGGACAAAAGTTGTCTGCCAAAAAGCCGGGCAAAAGTTTCACCCACATTCGCCCTCCCCGAAAAAACCCGGCTTCGCGTCAAGGGTTGTCAGCAACAAAATTACAACAGGCTAGAGCTGTTAGAGAAGCCGGGTTTGCTCGCCTGAAACCCGCGGTAGCGAACAAACTCACAAACTCACAAACTTGATTTACATGGGAGCAAATGCATCCGAACAAACTCACAAACTCACAAACTCACAAACTTGATTTACATAGGAGGAACTCATGAACAAAAATCTGATCAAATCGGACAAGGTTTTCAAAGTCATCATCATCTTTGCCGTCATTTTCACGGGAGCGGTTGCAGGGGTATGGTGGTTCTGGTGGAAGGATCATCCCCCAATGGCGGAACAACCAAAGGAAGAGATCCCAGTGATCGCCCAAGAGCCTGAAAAAAGAGATCCCCCTGCCAAACCCCAGCCGGTCATGGATTACGGCAAGCTGGACAAGGATCTGAAATTCAAGGATATGATGCAGAAACGGAAGGCGGATTACGGCTTGGATGAGGGGGTTGACATGGTTGTCAAGTCGGACGAGGCCATCAAGGTCGGCGGTTCAACCGTCTCCATGCAGGAAATCCTGGACAAAATCCGCCTCAAAGAGGGCGATCTTGTGGAAAAGGATCTGAAAGGCGGTCAGCCCACTGAAAAAACAGAGGGTGCCGCGGACTCATCCCGTGAGACTGATCAGGCAGGAAACCGGATGAAAGAAGCCGCGTCAGAAGGCGAGGCAAAGCCCCTCGATCAAGAACTCAGAATAAGCTTCATATCCGAGGATCCCACCGGGGTATATGGGATATATGTGGTTGAGTCGGGAGACAATGTCTGGAACATTCATTTTGAATTTCTGAAAACCTACTTTGCCAAAAAAAAGATATCTCTCTCCTCCCGGGCCGATGAGCCAAGCATCCTCGGCCACAGTTCGGGCGTGGGGAAGCTGTTGAAGTTTTCTGAGAAGATGGTCTATATTTACAATGTCAAGGAGAAGAGACTCGATCTTGACCTGAACCAGATCCATCCGTTGAGCAAGATCGTCGTCTTCAACTTGGCACGGGCCTTTGCATTGCTGGATCAGATCGATTACCGAAACGTGAACCGCATCCAGTTTGATGGGGAGACCTTGTGGATTCCGGCAGATCAGGGATGAGGGTTCTGGCTTCTCAGTTTTGGGATGGGTCAGAAAATATTGAAAAAGATTTGACGTGAGCGGTGATTTAAAGTATAAATCAGGGTTTTGGTGGTCGTTTCCAAAAGGCCCAAATCATTTTTTTTGCAACAATCGGCATTCTTCAAAAGTTTGTAGTTCCGCCTTTAGGCGGTTTCACACAGGAATCAGGGTTTTGGTGGTCGTTTCCAAAAGGCCCAAATCATTTTTTTTGCAACAATCGGCATTCTTCAAAAGTTTGTAGTTCCGCCTTTAGGCGGTTTCACACAGGAAAGACAACCTGAACCCTGCAAACCAACAAGTGTAAGGATGCCAATAATCAGCGGATCCACAAAGATTGCAAAATCGGGGGAGATCAGACAGCCGGGCGGACCCGGTTTTCATCCTGAACCCCCTGAAAATCTGCGTTCTGTTTGCCGTGTGAATGGTTTTGATCTGCTGATAATTTTCAGGTACAAGGAGGTCTTATCTTGGTAAGCATCGTGTATGCAATGGGACAGGGCGGAGCCGCAGATGGCGCGCAGGGCGGATTTGGCGCATTCATTCCGCTCATCCTCATGTTCGTCATATTCTATTTTCTGCTGATCCGACCCCAGCAGAAAAAGCAGAAGGAACACCAGCGGATGATCCAGGACCTTAAAAAGGGGGACCGGGTCATGCTGAACGGCGGCATTTACGGCCGTATCACTTCCCTTGACGAGTCCACCATGTCTGTGGAAATCGCGGACAAGGTCCGGGTGAAGGTGAGCCGGGGCTATGTGGCCGCTCTCGCACAGCCTGCGCCGGCTCAGGAGAGCAAGACAGATCCGGGAAAATTGAAATCAAAATAAGGCATCCTTTATTTATGGGTTTACACTTTTCAGTTTGTAAGTACCCGGCCAAAAGTTTTTCAGGATTTTTCTTGGAAAAGCAGCTTTCACAAACTGCGGATGGACGCGGATGAGTCCCGGCACACACAGGCCATCCGCGTTCATCTGCGGTTCATGATGAGAAAGTTGTGTGATCTCCATAATCCTTAGGGCGGTGCTACACCGCCTAAAGGCGGGACTACAAACTTTGAAGGATGCCCAAAATAAGTTGTTGTCGGCGACAGCGGACAACAAACAACAAACACGAAAGGAAAGAGTGAGTGAAGAATTTTTCATGGAAACTGTTTCTGGTGCTTGCCGTTGTCGTGGTTGCGGTGGTCCATATCCTGCCGACAATTGACATGACGCTCAATGACAGGAAGGAGCCTGCCCTGTGGCCCAAGAAGAAGATCAATCTGGGCTTGGATCTTCAGGGCGGAATGCATCTTGTCCTTGAGGTGGATATTGACAAAGCAGTGGAAAGCACCATTGACAATATCACCGAAGAGCTTCGCGCGCTTGTCAGAAAAAAGCGCATTGGGAATGTCGCCTTGGACAAGATTGAGACCATCCAGATATCTATCCAAGTGACAGGGGATGACAACATCAAAAAACTTGAAGCCCTGCTTGACGAGGAATTCGCGAACCTTCGGATGGCCTCAAGAGAATCGGACAACGGCGCATTGAGCATGATACTCGATCTTCCGGACAATGAGGTCGAGCGAATCAAAAAAATGGCCGCGGCCCAAGCCCTCGAGACCATACGCAACCGGATTGACCAATTCGGGGTGAGCGAGCCGGATATCCGCCGGCAGGGGGAGAAACGGATACTGATACAACTCCCCGGAGTCAAGGAGACCAAGCGGGCCAAGAAACTCATCGGCAGAACCGCGCTCTTGGAGTTCAAACTGTTGGATGAGGCGAATGACCCGGCTGAAGCGGAACGGACCCAAACCACCCCTCTGGGAAGCGAGCTGCTCTATCAGACCCGGGAAGACCCGGAAACCCGGCGGGTGACCAAAACCCCCTATCTTGTGAAAAAACGCTCCCTTCTCACAGGAGCGTATCTCACGGACGCAAGGGTGGATATCGACTCCCAGTACAATGAGCCTTATGTCTCCATCAAGTTTGACCAGAAAGGGGCAAGAATTTTTGAAAGGATCACCGAGGAGAATGTGAAGAAACGCCTTGCCATCATCCTGGATGAGAAGGTTTACTCCGCGCCGGTGATTCAGGAACGGATCCCCGGGGGAGAGGCTCGCATCACTGGCAACTTCACCGATTCGGAAGCGCGGGACCTTGCCATTGTCCTTCGCGCGGGTGCGTTGCCGGCACCGGTGAACATCCTTGAAGAGAGGACGGTGGGGCCTTCCCTGGGGGAGGATTCCATTCGCAAGGGCTTGAATTCGATATATGTCGGTGGGATACTGGTGCTCCTGTTCATGATCATCTATTACAAGCTTTCGGGCGTGATCGCGGATATGGCCTTGTTGATGAACATCCTGCTGATCGCCGCGGGTCTGGCCGGGTTCCAAGCCACCCTGACCCTTCCGGGCATTGCGGGCATCATCCTCACCATCGGCATGGCGGTGGATGCCAATGTGCTGATATTTGAGCGCATCCGGGAGGAGATGAATCTGGGCAAGACGCCCCATGCATCGGTGAAAGCGGGCTATGACAGGGCAACCCTGACCATCCTCGACGCAAACGTCACCACCCTCATTGCCGCGCTGGTGCTCTTTCAGTTCGGAACCGGTCCCATCAAGGGATTTGCCGTGACACTGAGTCTCGGGGTGCTCGCCAGCCTGTTCACCGCCCTTGTCGTGACACGACTGGTATTCAATTATCTGCTGATCAATCGGCGGATGAAAGCATTAAGCATATAGTCAATATGAAGTATGAAGTATGAAGTATGAAGTATGAAGTATGAAGACACTTCATCCTTCATCCTTCATCCTTATCCTTCATCCTTCATTCATTAAAGAGGAATCTATGCAGTTTATAAAACCCGGAATAAACATCGACTTCATCGGCACACGAAAGATCGCTTTTTATGCGTCCCTTGTGATGTTGCTTATCAGCCTCACCTCGCTGATCATCCACAAGGGACCGAGATACGGGATTGATTTTGCCGGTGGAACATTGATACAGGTGAAATTTCTGTCTGATGTCACGATTGACACGGTGAAATCGGGCCTCAGGGACATGGACATGGGAAAAGCGTCGGTCCAGATGTTCGGCGATCCCGGGGAGAACGAGTATCTGGTTCGCACAGACAGATCGGCGGCAACCGGAGAAGGATTTTCAGACAAGGTGGCCGACGCTCTGGAATCTGCGACCGGCAAGGATGTGGATATCCGCCGGATGGAGATGGTGGGCCCCCAGGTGGGAAAGGATCTGAGGGAGAAGGCCCTGTTTGCCATGTTTTACGCGTTGCTTTTCATCACCATCTACATATCGGGCCGTTTTGAAGCCGAATGGATCAAGAGCGGGCTTATGGCAGGCGCGCTGATCTTCTGTGTTTACTCCATCTCCCGAATGGGCGTCAGCATCCCGTTTCTGATTGTGGCCGCGCTCATCATCACCTTGGTCCTTTTCTGGTTTCTCAGGCTGAAATACGCGATGGGCGCTATTGCGGCCCTGATTCACGACGTGCTGATCACGGTGGGAATATTCTCCATATTTGACAAGGAATTCTCCCTGCCGATCATCGCCGCGTTGCTGACCATCATCGGATATTCATTGAATGACACGATCATTGTCTTTGACCGCATCCGGGAAAACCTGAGAAAATACCAGAAGAATCCCTTGGATGTCACCCTCAACAAAAGCATCAACGAGACTCTGAACCGGACCATACTCACATCCATGACCACCCTGATGGTTGTGATCACGCTCTTTCTGCTGGGGGGCGGCATCATCCATGACTTTGCCTTTGCAATGATTGTCGGGGTCCTGATCGGAACCTATTCCTCCATATATGTGGCCAGCCCCATACTCATCGCTTGGCAGGAATTTGAGAGGCGGTGATGTAAGCTGTAAGTCTTCGCGGGAATGACGGCCGTCATTCCCGCGTTTGATTGCTCTGAGAATGGGAAATGTTTGACATGAAATTGGAAGGATTTATTGAACAAATTTAAACAACTCATTCCTTCAACACGCAAAGGCCCCACAGGATTCAGACAGTGACCAGTAATCAGTTGCCAGTTGCAACATTGATCACTGATCACTGTTTACTGATCACTGGCTAGGATGATCCATGCATATTTTTTTCCCCAACAAATTTCTATCACAGGCACGAGCCCATCAGGTGCTTGAGCCCATCAAAAGATTGGAAGCGGCTCAACTTGCCGGACCGCACATAGATCGCTATGTTTACAAAGAAGTAGGCAGGCGTACTTTTTTGGCAATCGGTACAGAACAAACCATCAGCGACCAGCAGGTGTTCATCTGGCTTCAAGTGTTGCATCGCAACTCACGAGAGTGGCGGGAGTTTCAATGGGATCCTGCCCGGTATGGGGCACAGGTGTTGCAACCTGCCTTATCAGCCCTGTTGCCCGAAGTCAACATTTGGCTTGCCCAGCCGCCGGACCCGGAGCCACCCCAACCATTGATGCCTGATATTTTCAAGCCTTGGTTCGAGCCGATCAACTTTACAAGTTGTAAGGAATCAGGGTATGTTCAGATTTACGAAACGTCAAACTGGATACAGGAACTGTCAAAGCGAGAAATCTGGGCATATTGGCAAAGCTGGTACCGAATGCTTAAAAACCTCGCAGATAATCCCGCCCTTGGAGAAACTGCTCCGGGATTCCGCAGGTTAAGGCTGCATAGAGATGAAGATGCCTATATCCTTTTTGCACACATAGATATAGGACAAGTCTCTGCGTTGCTTCTGATCCACCCCTTTCTCACGCCGCCGACTGATGATATGTTGGGACAATTACCGGAGGTCAGAGAATTGGATTGGCTGTTATATAGCCAGCCACTCTCGCGGGATGATCTGGCCCGCCATACACGACGCACATGGCCTGCGTATATACTTGCCGATGAAAAGCTGTGGCGCAAGATTTGCGAAGATGATGGCGGCAATCTGGCTCTGTCCGCCGAAGAGGAAGATATTCTTGAGCAGCTGACGGGAACGCACTGGGGGGAAAAACGGCTTCCCTGCTTCTTTGACGGCCGGGCCGGCAGCGGGAAATCCATGCTCCTGAGTCATGTGTTCGCGCGTTATTGCGCGCGTAAGCTACTTCAGGATTGGGAAGGGATGCCGTTATATGTGACGATTAGTGAAAGCCTGTTGAATATCGCTCAGGAAATCGTGTTGGGTCTTTTGGAACACAACTCGGAAATAAAAAGTGAACTGGACAAATTAGAGGACAGAGAAATAATAAAAACCTGGTTTCGTCCACTTCATACCCTGCTCAAGGATCTCCTCGGGGAAGTTCGCATTCAGGGCGGAGCATTGTCCGAACGCTTTCAGGACAGCCAGCGCATTTCTTATCACCGGTTCCGGCGGCTTTATCTCGAAGAACGTCTGACAGCAGATGAGCAGCGTCTGGCATTCAGAAATCGGCGGCAGATTTCAGCCGAAACCGCCTGGTTCGTTATTCGCGCCCTGATTAAAGGGATCAGCACTGATGGTTATTTGGATCCGAAGGGGTTTGATAATCTTCCAAGGGGAACCCGGGGAGCGGTTTCAAGGGAACTCTTCATTCAGGTACATGAACAAGTCTGGAAGCAATGGTATTACAAACTATGGAAAAACCACGGACTATGGGATGATCAGGATTTGGTTCGCGCAGTGTTAAATGAATCACCCGAGCTGCCCGAATATACCCTGATCTGTTGTGATGAATCCCAGGACCTCACCCATATCGAAGCAAGGCTGCTTTTCCGTATGTCAGTGCTCAACCGTTATCCGCTGCCCGAAAGTTTCCCGTCGGTGCTTCCATTTTTATTCGCGGGCGACCCGCTCCAGACAGTGAACCCCAGCGGATTCCGCTGGGCAGCCCTGAAGAAATTGTTTCACGATGAAGTTCAGACAATTGTGGGCCGCGATATACCGCTGCAACTCCTGCCTCTCAGGCGCAACTACCGTTCCGGCGGGGCCATTGTCGGTTTCCTGAATCTGATTCAGGCTTGGCGAGCCGATCTCTTTGATTGGAAAGAGACTGTTTTCCAGTATGCCTGGTCGCCCTTAACCGGTACGCCTCCCACTTGCTTTGTACTTAATGGTCAGGTTTCAGTCTCCGAACTCCGCGATATGTTAAAAGACACCCCCATTATCGTTGATGCTGAAGAGGGGGGCGAAATGGAAAAAGTAAAAGGGGACCCGTTGCTGGAACCTCTCTTCAAAGAAGATTCAAAAGGTATATATCGTAATCTGCTGACCCCTGCCGCGGCCAAGGGACATGAACATCCAAAGGTAGTGGTTTACGGCTTTGGGGACGGGTGTCCTGAACATATATGGGACAAACATGACACCTTGCAAGAAACAAAGCGTCACAGGGCCGAACATTTTTGGAATAAACTGTATGTGGCATTAAGCCGTGCAACCGCTTATCTTTTTATCATAGATACCGAAGAAGGCTTTCATAATCTTTGGGAGCATCTGTGTGGCAACTCCCCGGATTTTCCAGAATCTATGAACGAGAGCGTGGAACTTGGCGATTCCCCGGAATCTGTGAAAGAGAGCGAGGAACTTGGCCATTCCCCGGAATCTGTGAACGAAGAACAGTTGAAACCGCGTGCCATGGGCTTATTTCTTGGGACAGAAGATGACCTCAAATTTTTGCGTGAGAAGGATCCCCAAGGAGTCGCGGACAGGCTTAAAAAAGCCGGCCAAGCAGAACAAAGCTGCACACTGCTCCGCAAAGCTCGCGCCTATTATCAAAGCCTGAACATGTTTGGAGAAGCTGATGAGTGCGAAGCGATCAGTCTGGAGGTGGAAGAGAAGTTTGCCGAAGCCGGCAGACTGTGGGAAAGACTTAAAAGTTTTAAGCGTGCCGAAGAGGCATACTGGAGAGGACTCCACTGGATCGCTCTTGACAAATTATATGAATTAAATCCTGATTTGCAAAAGCCCGAGCGTGTCCTTCTGACCTCTTTTCTGAGCGCGCTCCAAAAAGGAAAAAGTAATTGGGCACTTGCCGTTGAGAGTTTTCTGCCTCGTATGGCTGATTGGTTACAGTCGGGGGATCGTCCGCCTCTTGTATCATCCCAATGGTCGGCTTTGGATGAAGCTTTACGATCTGCCGACCTTGGGGAACTCTCACCCCAAGGGTTGCGATCATTGGCTTCGGTGACCGAACAGCTTCATCAATACGGTCGCCAAACCGGAGAACTCGCGGCCAACTGCTGGTATGAATTGAGAGACTGGCGGGGTGCCATCCGTTGTTGGGATACCATTGGCCGAAAAGAACATACGGATTACTATCGGGCAATGGCGGAAGTCACCTCCGGAATTGAAAAACTAAAATGGTGGAATAAGGCAGGCGAGTACAAAAAGACAGTTTATTTATGGCGTTCCAAACGATCCTATGGGGAAAACTGGATGGAATATGTCATTCCTGCGTTGAAACATATCAAAGCATGGAAAGAACTGATCGAAGTCCAGTTGTTCAAGCAAAAAAGATCGGCTCGTCAGGCCCTTGATTCTCTTTTGGAGGGATATAAAGAGCTCGCGGATTCAGACCGTGCGCTTATGGTGAAGAAGGTTTATAACGAACTCTCAAAGCGGAAGCTTTTTGTATCGTTCGTCAAGCTGTTCAACACTATACACAAACTGGAACCGGATACGGCGTGTGCAGAGCGTTTGGGCTTAAACATGGAGGTTCGCTTGTGCAGGTCAGTTCTCGCAGGGGATGTGGATCGCGGATCACTCAGATCATCCAAATCGCCCCAAGTTCGTAAATGGTGGAAATCTTTGCTTGAACGGATTGAAAGCAATCCGGATCGCTTTTGCCCGCCCTTGTCAGCAGGCGAACTGAGCCGATTGATGACATGGGCCGAGGCGGATGACACAAAGCGGACCCGGAGATTTCTTGAGCGATGGGCCGGAACTGAGGATTCACCGAATCAGACAGCAGCCCGTGAGGCGTTTGAAGGTCTGGATAAGAAGAAACAGGGTCCTGAAGTCATAAAAAGAAAAAAAAGGAAACCCTTGGAGCATGACGGTCATAGCAGTAGAATCAACTTGGCCGACGGACTTGTAACCGAAAATAACCATGATACCGGTGCAAGCAAGGGAGCGGAACCAAAGGCGGATCATTCATCAAAAGCTCCGGACCTGAAAGAAATCAAAATCATAAAAAGAAGAAAAAGGGAATCCCGGAAGCATGACGGTCATAGCAGTACCTCTGAAAACCTGACCGACGGACTTGTAACCGGTTCAGGCGAAAATAATCATGATACCGACACAGACAGGGGATCGGAACCCAAAGCGAGTGATTCATCACAAGCTCCGGACTTGAAAGCGATTAAAACGATATTCATCGAACAACTGCGGCTCCGGAATTTTCGCTCATATCTGGATGCCTGTCTCAGCTTTGAAGATTTTACCATTTTAATCGGTCAGAACGGGGCCGGAAAAAGCACTTTGCGAGAGGCACTTGAAATCATGAGAGATGCCCTCACAGATTCTCTCAACAATGCCCTGTCACGTCGCGGCGGGCTTGAATGCTGGATTCGGCAGGGAGGTGAAGCATATGAAAAAAATCTCTCTTTGGCCATTCAGTTTCGGCTTGAATCCAGAGATGATAGCCTACAGGCAGTTTATGGATTTGAACTTCTGCTCACAGAAGGCGGCGGGTACCGGATTTTCCAAGAGCATCTGGCATTTTCAACGGATCATATCCCGCACTTCCATCGTGAGGGAGACCAGCTTCAGACAACTCTGTCCTTGCCTGAACTTTCATTGGCCCCGGATCAGTTGGCCTTCCCTCTTTTGGCCGGGAGCCATCCGTTCTGGAAAACCTGCATAGATACGATCAAAGGCGTGAGTGCCTATGTTCTCTCACCTGAACGGATGCGGGAGGAGACAACCGCCCTGAATCAGAGCCGACTCGCCTCCGATGGTCAAAACGCCGCCAATGTGATCAAAGAACTCGAAAATCATCCCAGGGCCATTGAGATATTGACACGGCGGATGTGTACGGTCATACCGGGAATTCATCGGGTGTTTGCAGAATCATTTCGCGGTCGCAGAATACTCGGATTTGAGCAAAAGGGCCAAAGGATGATCCGGCTTGATGCCACCCAAGTATCTGACGGAACTCTGAGAATTTTAGGGATTCTGCTGGCGATTTATCAGCGGCCTCGTCCGACACTGATTTTTCTGGAAGAATTGGAGGACTCCATTCATCCGGAGGCTTTCACCACGATTACGGAAGCCATCGAAGAAGCGGCTGAACAGACTCAGATCGTCATTACCTCTCACAGCCCGGTGGCCCTGATGCAGAAACCGATCACCGAAGCCCGTACCCGGCTTATCCGCTGGGAACTGGGCCGAAGCGACATATACAAACTCGAGTCACATCCGCCGGAAGAGGATGACTACGCCTTTTCTGTGGGAGAGATGCTTCAGTTCAACGCCATCCAGGCCGCTCCGTTGCCCTCCTCGGTAAAGGGCGGATTCTTTGAGGTGGAACCCGAATGACACTCCTCAGAATTCAATTGATTGTGGAAGGCCATAGCGAAGCCGAGTGTTTGAATAGTCTGGTCATCCGTTATCTACAGCAACAAGGGATATATGATGTGATGCCGACTCGGGCACCCATCAATACTAAGGGCTGTGGCAATCTCAAAGGCAAGTATAAGAAAGAAAACCATCGAGGGATAGAATATTTTGTGAGTATGGCGTCTCGGAAACGCCCAGATGCAATTCTGATTCTTTTGGATGCTGATGACGAATGCCTGAAGAGACAAAAAAGTAATGAGTCGGCTCTTGGTCCTTGGCTTCTGGAGCGTACGCGTGAGTATTCGAGAGGCATTCCCATAAGGGTGGCAGTGGCAAACAGAGAATTTGAGGCATGGCTTGTGGCAGGATGGCCCGATAACAGAATCACCCAACATGATCGGAAAAACGCAGAGAATAGGGCCGGGTATGCAAAGAAAATCGAGGATGCGCTTGGACGCAAGTATTCAAAAACATCAGTTCTGCCTGAAATAGTCAATCTGCTCCCTTTTGAAGGGGATGTTCTGACTTTTGCCCCCTCTTATGCCAGATTTTTGCGGGTTGTAAGGGACTTGGCAAATGAGGCGAGAAACAGGAAAACATGACGCAGAATCCGCTTTTAATTTTTTGATTGCCCATCTGTTTCGGACAGAAATCAGTTCTCAGTTGCCAACCATCAATGGGCAGCGGACAACCAACGACTCGACTGATCTCGCCGAAGTCTGAGCTCGCCGAAGTCAACGGACGACAGACAACAGACCAAAATGAAAGAACTTGCCCCATGGTTCGCGCTGAAGAGTGTTCCGGGTATTGGGAATCTCTTTTTCAAGCGGCTGATTGACCATTTCACGTCTCCGGATCGGGTGTTTCAGGCCTCTGACGAGGAACTCTCCAAAGTTGAAGGGATGACCGCCCGGCTTGTCTCCGCGATCATGAGCCATAAGCATCATAAACTGGCCGATCAGTTCAGAAAGGAGCTCGACGCGGTGGCAGAGAGGGGATACCATATTGTCACGCTGTCTGACCCGGCCTATCCGCCCTTCTTGCTTGAGATACCGGATCCGCCCCCTTTCCTGTATGTTCACGGAAATCTCGGCCATTCCACCCGGAGCATCGCTGTGGTCGGTTCGAGAAACGCCACCCGCTATGGCATCTCCACAGCGACCCACTTGGGCAAGGATCTCGCTTCCCTGAACATCATGGTGGTCAGCGGCATGGCCAAGGGGATTGACACCGCCGCGCATGACGGCGCGCTCATGGGCAAGGGAAGGACCATAGCGGTCATGGGAAGCGGGCTGGAACGGATCTATCCCGCCGAAAACCGGAAGCTCTTTCACAAGATTGCCGAGAACGGCGCGGTGATTTCAGAATTCCACCTGAACGCGGCCCCTGAATCGCATCATTTTCCCATACGAAACCGGATCATCAGCGGGATCACCTTGGGAACCGTCATCATCGAGGCAGGCAGAAAAAGCGGCGCGCTGATCACCGCGCGTTGCGCCTTGGAACAAGGGCGGGAGGTCTTTGCCGTACCTGGAAACATTCATTCCTTTAAAAGCGTCGGAACCCATAACCTGATAAAGGAGGGCGCGAAGTTGCTGGTGAATGTGCAGGATATCGTTGACGAACTCCCGCATATCCTGCGCCCTCATATGGCAAATCCCCAGCTGGACCGGAATGAAATCCTGAAGAAGCTTCCACCGCTCACACCCGATGAAGAGACAGTGTTCAACTCGTTGGGACCCTATCCGGTTCATATTGACGATCTGGGCCGGAAACTCTCCATGGATCCCGGAAAACTGGCAGGCATCCTGTTGCAACTTGAACTCAAGGGGGTTGTCCAGCAGGAGCCGGGGAAGCTTTTTTTGATAGATGTTCAGGATATGATCTGAGATCATAAGTGTGGCATCCTTCATTCATGGGTTTACACTTTTTCAAGTTGAGGAGTTTGCAGTTCCGCCTTTGGGCGGTGCGACACCGCCGAGAGGCGGAACTGCAAACTTCTCAATGTGCAAACCACTTTTCAGGCAAAATGAAGGATGCCATAAGTGTGACAATTTTTCCGGCATATTCCCTTGCAAGGAATCAGGGAAAACGGCACTTATGAGGCGTTGTACAAAAAATATTTGCAAGAATTAGGATATAAGGATGGAGAACGTGAGTAAGCCACTAGTTGTTGTTGAATCACCCACCAAGGTGAAGACACTGGAAAAATATCTTGGCAAGGATTACAAGGTGGCCGCGACGGTGGGCCACATCAAGGATCTTCCCGCGAAGGAGATGGGAATAGATATTGAGGACGACTTCAAACCAAAATATCGGACCATCAACGGGAAGCAGAAAGTCATCAAAACACTGAAGGATGCCGCGGGGGACGCCATGGACATCTATCTCGCGCCAGACCCGGACCGAGAGGGAGAGGCCATTGCCTTTCATACCGCAGAGGTGTTGAAGAAGAATGGGCGCAATTTTCACCGGGTTCTCTTCCACGAACTCACGAAGAATGCTGTTCACGAGGCAATGGCCGCACCTGAGGCCCTTCACCAGCACAAGTATGAGGCCCAGCAGGCCCGCCGGATCCTTGACCGGCTGGTGGGATACCAAGTCTCCCCGTTATTGTGGCGCAAGGTGAAGCGGGGACTGAGCGCGGGGCGGGTCCAGTCGGTTGCCGTGCGGGTCATCTGTGAACGGGAGCGGATCATCCAAGCCTTTGAGTCGGAGGAATACTGGTCCATCACCGCCCACCTTGAAGGGGACGCCCCCCCAGCCTTTGTCGCGAAGCTGGGCAGAAAAGTGGTTCCTGAAAGGAAGACCGGGAAGAAGATCCGCATCCCGGATGAAGCCGCGGCCCAAGTGATTCTGAACGAACTGTCAGGGGAACAGCCCATTGTGGGGAAAGTGGCGAAAAAGACCACGAAGCGGAATCCGCTTCCCCCGTTCACCACGAGCAAACTCCAGCAGGAGGCGATTCGGAAGCTCAGGCTTTCCGCAAAAAAGACCATGCTTGTGGCCCAGCAGCTCTATGAGGGGATTGAGCTGGCATCCGGCGAACGCGAAGGACTGATCACCTACATGCGGACCGACTCCACCCGGATATCCAAAGAGGCCGCGGCAGAGGCGATCCAATTGATTGAGGAGCGTTTCGGGGAGGCATACACGCTGAAAAAGCCGAGGTTCTTCAAGAACCAGAAGAAGGTCCAAGACGCGCATGAGGCGATCCGGCCCACATCGGTCTTTCACACGCCCGAAGATGTCGCACCATATCTCTCCAAAGAGCAACTCGCCTTATATACCCTGATCTGGCAACGTTTTGTGGCCTCCCAGATGCAGCAGGCCGTGATTGACAACAACTCGGTATCCATCACGGTGGGCCCCTATCTGTTCAACGCCAGCGGTTCGGTGGTGAGATTCCCCGGGTTCATGATCCTTTACCTCTCTGCGGATCAGGCCGAGGAGAGTGAGGAGAAGTCAAAAGCCCTCCCGGAACTTTCCGAAGGCATGGTCCTGAAACTGAATCGATACGACCCGAGGCAGCACTTCACCGCGCCGCCGCCGAGGTTTTCCGAGGCATCTCTGGTGAAGGAGCTGGAGGAGAACGGCATCGGCCGGCCCAGCACTTATGCCGCGATTCTGTCAAACATCCGGGACAAGGGGTATGTGGAACTGAACAAAGGGGCTTTCCGGCCCAGCGAACTCGGAATGATTGTCAATGACCTGATTGTCGAGAGCTTTCCGGATATCTTCAATGTTGAGTTTACAGCGAAGATGGAGGATCATCTGGATCAGGTGGAATCCGCGGAGGAGGATGTCCTGAAGATACTGAGCGGCTTTTATGGCCCTTTCAAGGAAAAGCTGGACGCGGCTTCGGAGCGTATGCTCAGTATGAAGGGGCAGGGCCTTCCCACCGACATTGACTGTCCAGACTGTAAAAGCAAACTCTGCGTCAAGGTCGGCAAAAATGGTCATTTTCTGGCGTGCAGCGGATATCCGAAGTGCAAATACAGCAGCGATTACACCCGGGATGAAAAGGGGCGGATTCAGCCGATCACCCCTTCCCCCTTGGAACTCGTGGACAAGACCTGCGAGAAATGCGGCAAACCGATGGTCATCAAACGGGGAAAGTATGGATATTTTCTGGCGTGTACCGGATATCCGGGGTGCAAGCATACCGAGTCTGTGAACGCGATGAACGGGGGCCAGGCCACAAATATCGCCTGCCCGGAAAAGGGGTGCGACGGCAGTCTGGTTCAACGGAAATCAAAACGAAACAAGTTCTTCTACGGATGCAGCCGCTACCCGGACTGCGGTTTCGCCATGTGGGACAAACCGGTGAACAAACCCTGCCCCTCCTGCGGGGCCACATTTCTGGTTGAGAAGTCAACCAAGAAGGAGGGGACATTTCTGGCATGCACGAACAAGGCCTGCGGGTATAAGGAAAGCCCATAGCCCAGCCTTTCCCGTGCAAATTGCGAGACAATGGAAGGAGTCAATCTGTGCAATCCGTGTGATCTGTCCAATCCGCGGTTCAAACTGTGAGGCGGTTTAAGACGCAAAAAAGGCTACTACCTGACCAAATAAGTTTTGACAGGTGGCATTTTTCAGAAGCCCCTGGCTTTGGGAACACCGAATAGAGGCCCGTAGGGCCGACATGTTTGTAGCTCCCCACCAAGCCTTTCCCGCACAAATTGCGAATCGCATGGAACGGCTCAAACGATGGGATCCACGTTCGCCAGATCGAAGACGGGACAAAAGTTTCTCTCCAAAAAAACTGTGTACAGGACAAAAAATAATCGAGGGTAAAGAAACCCGGCTTTTTTTTGCAGTTGGGAAGTCGGCCCGTTTGGGAAAAAGCCGGGTTTCTCGGCCATTCCCAATTTTTTGTCCTGTACACAGCCAAAAAAACCCGGCTTCGCGTTAAAAGTCATTAGCGATCAAATCACAACAAACCAGAGCTGTCAGAGAAGCCGGGTTTGTTCGCCTGTTTCGCGGTCGAGAACATGGAACCATGGACAAAAATTGTTTGCCTAAAAGCCGGACCTACATCCGACAATCGAAGCAAGGCTGGAAGAAATCGGCGAAATCCGAGTAATCAGTGGTAATCCGCGGTTCAAGCTGGCACCGAAGGGGTTTCAGTAGCTCCCCCCAGCCTTTCCCGTGCAAATTGTGAATCGCACGGGATGGCCGAGCCTGATGCAGAATGCGGCCAACGCCGAGGAGTCGGCTTCCAGCTCCAACGAGCTGAAGGCTCAGGCCGAACAGATGGAGGCGATTGTGAAAGAATTGACATGGATGGTTGACGGAGAAGCGGGACACTCAAAGCTGTTGACAATCGAACCCTAATGAATCAGACTCTCAAAACAAACCCGGCTTTTTCTTGCAGTTGGGGAGTCGGCCCGTTTGGAAGAAAGCCGGGTTTCTCGGACAAAAAAATGATTTGAGGAAGGAAACCCGGCTTTTTCTTGCAGTCGGCCCGTTTGGAAAAGCCGGGTTTCTCGCCCATTCCCGAATTTTTGTCCTGTACACAGGTTTGTTTTAATCAAAAAAGAAAGGAGATCCAAATGCTCAAAAATGTGTTTCTCATGACCGTGGCCCTTTTCATCGGGGCCACTTCGGCAATGGCAACGGAGATCGGCGGCGTCAATCTGCCGGATTCCCTGATGGCCGGCAAGACGCAATTGCTCCTGAACGGGGCGGGCCTGAGAAAGAAATTCTTCATGAAAATCTATGCTGGCGCTCTTTATCTGATGCAGAAGAGCGATGATGCGGAAAAGATCGTCGCGGCAGACGCGCCCATGTCCCTCCGGATGCACTTCATCTATGATGGCGTGTCCGCGGAAAAACTGATCGGGGGCTGGAATGACGGGTTTGCTCAGGCAACCGGCGGGAACATCTCCCCCATCAAGGATGGGGTAGCCCAATTCAACTCGTTCTTCAAAGAGGAGGCGAAGAAGGGGGATGTTTACGACTTCGTCTATGTTCCGGGAGAGGGTGTCACGGTTTCCATGAAAGGGAAGCAGATGGGGACCATCAAGGGGCTGGCGTTCAAAAACGCGCTGTTTGGCATCTGGCTGGGGAAGAAGCCGGCGGACAAGGGGCTGAAGAAGGGAATGCTTGGCAAGTGACCGGACAGTAGAACAATTTTTCAAATTGTTTCTTGGAGACAAAGAAATCCGGTTTCAGCCTTCTGGACGATCAGGTTTCCATGACACGGCATCGTGTCAGAAACCGGGTTTCTTTTTCCTTCTGACTGTCAAAGCAAGTGAGGAGGGAAAAAGAAACCCTGATTATAACGGATTTAGGGGAGCCCGTGACCGTTGCGGGCACCCCACATGCATGTTCACGCCCATGGGCGACGGGCATGTCCGTGTCCACAATGTTCACGGGCAGGCAAGGACGGGCCTTCCCAAAAAAGCGTTATAACCAGACAGAAACCCGGCTTTTTTCTGGCAGAAAAATCGGAAAAAAGCCGGGTTTCTTTTCCAGATGATTGAAATTCAGGAGAGATCAAAAAGTTCCTCCAAAAACTGATTCATGGCCGTAATTTCCGCAATGCCCAAGGTTTCCCCGCTCACCCATCTGTTGTCCTCAATTGAAACCTGTATGGCCTTTCCCGGTCGGAGAACATCTCCGATGCATCCGACAACAGCCTTGCCTTTCCCCGAAGGCTTTTTGAAATCCTGCCTGTCCCTTGAATTCAGGGCGTCAACATCCACGCTGGTGATGAATCTTTCCGCCCCCTCATAAAGACCCGGATAAGAAGTTCCCGCACATTTCAGGAGGATCGTCTCAAGTGTCCCCTCACTGACATTGTCAGGAGAGATGAAGATGCCCGTATTCGGCTGGCTTTTCAGAACATCGCCCGGTCTCTCAGGCAGTTCCAATATGCCTTTTAATTGTTTTAAAAGTGAATTCCACCTTTTCTGCGTGGCATCTTCCCCGTAATCAGCGTCAGCAACAATCCCGATTCCCGTCGCATTCTCCCTCATATCTGTGTTGTCCAGTGTTCCCTCCAAAGTTTCGACAATCCTGCTGTCACCGATTGCGCTATGCACCGCTATGGAAATGTCACTGCTTTGAAAAAAAGCTGGCACCGGCACTCGCTTTCTCAGATCATTATCCGGAGGATATTTCCTCGGTATCAAAGTGGAGCTGCTCCAGTAAGAATCCAATTCGTCAAGTCTGAAAATCCGCCTCAGATCATGATTCCTTAACAATCGCCCGACAAATTCCACATCATGAGGTCCTTCGACGACAAGATAACCGTATCTCAATTTTACCACCTCACATCCTGACCAAGTTCATATCTAATATTTTTCAGCATCTTTCCAGAAATTTTTTTGCAGGATATCCGGTCATTTTTCGACCTGAGCTTGAACAGGCTCAACTTGTCAGATTCTGAGAAGTTGCTGGCCAAAAGCGCGTCAATGCACTCAAGGCTGTGTGTTGTCGTAAAAATCTGCACGTCCAGCTCCTCAGCAACTTGTGAAATCCAATCCGCCAAGCTTTTCAAAGCGTTTGAATGGATGGCGCTTTCCAACTCGTCAATGAAAAACACGCCACCCTCACACGAAACCATTGACGCGGCAATCAGATACATCCTTTTTATGCCGTCCCCGAAATTGCTCAAAGGGGTCCTTCCAAGTTTTTTGTGAGAGACAAAAAGCTGCGGGGATCCGCCTGCTGTGAGCAAAATGGATATATCTTCAATATCCGGATCAATTTTTTGCATCAGCCCCAGACATTTCTTCTCGTAACCCTTTTTTACAGATTTGTCATATTCCTGTATCCCGGCATCAAGGTTTCTGTGGAAATGCGCTTCCAGAAAGAGGGCCCTGATGTCCGCCTCAATTTTGGGCGGAGGGATTTCAAGACTCTCCTTAATGACAAAGTCATATATCTGAGTGATTTCCTCTTGTTTGTCGGAACGGAAATAAAAATGTATGGTCCCGATTCTGATTCCTTCGCTTCGACTTTCCCGGGCTGGTTGAGCGAATTTGAGAGAAGTGGGGGGCCTGTTTGCCGACAGGAGTTTTTCCACGCTTTCCCCGTCAGTTTCATACATGGAAAGTTTCGTCTTTCTCCTTATGCCTTTCCAAGCTCCCTCTATTTTAATACCACGCGTGTCATGCACGTCTGGCTTCGTAAAAAACCATCCCAATTGTTCGAACATCGAACGCAGATCGCCCTGAAGAGGCCCGCTTCTAAAGGACATCAGAGCCGGCAAGACATGAAAGCTTAATGGGGAGCAATGCAGAAACAAGGATTCCAGCAGACTCGACTTTCCGCTGTTGTTCGGTCCCACGATCAGATTGTATTTGCTTGTCCCTTGCAGATGAAGGCCGTCAAGCCCCCTGAATCCGGTGATTTTGATATCGTCCAACATGTTGTCCACCTTCAGGATAGATTAAGATAAACTTTTCCCTTGCGAGGGCAGTCCGCTGACCTAACCCACAACTTGAAAGAATTTGTAACTTGCTTTTTATGTAATGTCAACCGTTCATCTGATATTTTCCAAAATGATGCCATCTTTGCTGATTATAACGGATTTAGGGGAGGCCCGTGAACGTGCCCGTGAACGTGCCCGTGAACGTGAACCTGAACCTGAACGTGCCCGTGAACGTGCCCGCGAACCTGAACTTTCCCGCAAATGAATGTCCGCGTCTGGGTTCACGTTCACGTTCAAGTTCAGAGCGGCCTCCCCGAAAAGCGTTATAATCAGCATTTTTGTTCAGATTGACCAATATAGCTTGACTTGTCTGAAAAGAATTTGTAGCCTGTTTTCATGGCAGGGACGTGAAAGGAGGACTCATTATTCCATAATTTATATGAAATCAACAGATGAATTCAACACCGATAGGAAAGAGAGGCGGTCATCCTCACGGAAGATCACCGTCATCATTCCCACCCTCAACGAGGAGGCCACCATTGGCGGGATCATTGAGCGATCGTTGCCGTATGCGGATGAGATCATGGTGGTGGATGGTCATTCCTCTGACCGGACCCGAGAGATTGCCCGAAACATGGGTGCCAAGGTCATCCTTGACAACAAAAAGGGGAAAGGGGAGGCCATACGACATTCGCTGGCATATGTCACACACGGCATTGTCGTCTTTATCGATGCAGACGGCTCCCACAATCCCGAAGACATCCCCAAGCTGGCGGAGCCGATACTCAGGGATGAGGCGGATCATGTCTCAGGCTCCCGCCTGATCGGCGGTTCCAGTGAGCTGCACGGCGGGTTTGACGAATGTTTCCGGCTCATGGGGAGCTCCTTCATCACCGCGTGCATCAACTGGAAATTCAACGTCCGGTTGAGCGAGAGCCAGAACGGATTCCGAGCCATCCGGACCGATGTGATCCACGCATTGGGCCTGAGGGAGGATATCACCACTATCGAGCAGGAGATGATCATCAAAACCCTGAAAAAAGGGTTTCGCATGGCCGAGGTCCCCTCCCACGAACACAAACGGGTGGCCGGCTATTCCAAGATCAGCCTGCGAAAAGTCTGGTTCCGCTACGTCTATGCCTTGGCAAAATATCTTTTTCTCAGCAACTAGCGGTCAGGTTGAAACCAGCGGATGATTTACATTGGAACTGGAAGTGGGTGCTCCCTGAGCTTGTCGAAGGGCATCAAAAACGGCAACAGTTGGGTGCAAAGATTGCTTTTTGGGACGACGAAGTCTCAGCCACCTGCCATCTTTGCACTCCAGGTTTTCCCTGATGCTGAAGGGAATGAGACGCAAGAAGGGCTGCTCAGTCA
>JAOZRQ010000444.1 GCA_029940115.1 Desulfobacterales bacterium | reverse complement strand
CCCAGAACGGTTCAGCGAGTGTCAGCGAGACGGGGATGGTCAGTTACACCCCGAATCCCGGCTTCAGCGGCTCGGACAGCTTCACGGTCCAAGTCTCCGACGGGGAACTGGCCGACACGATCACTATTCATGTGAACATCAGCGCGCAGAACGACCCGCCTGAGATTGCCCAAGGAGACGCGATCACGATTCATATGGATGAGGATGGTTCACCCGAATCCTTTAATCTGACATTACACGCGTCCGATCCTGACGAGGACCCGCTGACCTGGTCCATCACAACCTCTCCCGGTAACGGAACAGCCCAACTCAGCGGGACAGGGACGACCCAAGCCGTCACCTACATCCCGAATCCGGATTACAACGGCTGGGACAGCTTTGTGGTGACGGTCTCAGACGGTCTTCTGACCGACACCCTCACGGCCGATGTCAGCATCAGCGCGCAGAACGACCCGCCTGAGATCGTCGAAGGGGACGCGGTCACGGTGAGCATGGATGAGGCAGGTTCGCCCACGCGCTTTGATCTGACCCTGAACGCGACGGACCCGGACGGGGACCCCCTCGGCTGGGATATTGTCACCGCACCCGAAAACGGCATGGCATACGTCGCTGACACAGACGGTTCTCATGCGATCATTGATTACATCCCGGATGAGGGGCACACCGGCACGGACCGGTTCGAGGTTCGGGTCTCTGACGGATGGCTGACCGACACCATTGCCGTGTCTGTCAACATCCTCCCTCTGAATGATAGGGTGTGTGACATCATATGTGAGCAGTCCGGGGAGAAATGCGGTGCGATCTATATGGATGAGGATGGCGCCCCAAGGCCCTTTGACCTGACCCTGAACGCGAGCGACCCAGATGGGGATGTGCTCACCTGGAGCATCATCACCGCGGCGGAAAGCGGCATGGCCCATGCCGAGGGCACAGGCTACACCAAGGATATCAGCTACATCCCTGACGCGGACGTCAACGGCATTGACAACTTTGAGGTCCAAGTTTCTGACGGATATCTGACCGACAGCATGATGATCTATGTCTGCATCGCCCCCCAGAACGACCCGCCGGCTTTTGGGAGCCGCGCAGTGACGACTGCCGAACAGGAGATGCCCTACATTTACACTGTTGCCATTGCCGACCCGGATGACGAGGATACGCATGTCATCACCGCGCTGGACATTCCAGACTGGCTCGAACTGACCGCCAACCGCGACGGGACCGCGACACTCAGCGGCATCTCCCCGGATATCGGCGTTTATCGGGTTCACCTCCAAGTTCGGGATGAGTATGGTGAGACCGCCACACAACGCTTTGCCATCACTGTGAAGGAAAATTCTGATCCCGGACAGGTGCCGGCAGATGATGACCCGGCAGACGATGATCCGGCAGATGATGACCCGGCAGACAATGATCCGGCAGACGATGATCCGGCAGATGATGACTCGCCGGATGAGGCCCTCCCGTCGGTGTCAGGTTTTGAAAAGACGGGGAACAAGGACACCCCCCTCGCGTTCTCTGCGGAGGATTTCGCCACGCATTTTGCGGATCCCGCCAGCCATGCCCTGAGCCATATCCGAATCACCTCGTTGCCTGCCCATGGGACCTTGAACCTGGAGGCTGAGGAGGTGACGGTGGCGCAGGAGATTCCCGCCGATCTGATGGGAAGCCTGACCTATCATCCGAATGAAGGGTATGATGGTGCGGACAGCTTTGCATGGAACGGAACCAGCGGCCGTGCTTATGCGGATGCATCGGCAAGGGTGGCCCTCACAGTTCGGGACATCATGCCGTTCATTCAGATCACCCTGACGGCCAGCGCGAATCCCCTTCTGCCCGGAGAGTTCTTCAGCTACACGATTGCCTATGCGAACATCGGCTCAGGACCGGCAACCGGCGTTGAGATGAGCCATGTCTGCGACGCGAATCTCACATACATCTCCGCGACTCCGGAAGCAGAGCCGGGAACTTGGGGCCGGTGGTTCCTCCCGGATCTGTTCCCGGGTGATTCGGGAAGCATCACGGTCAGCTTTCAGGTGAGCATCCTGTCACGATCCGACGATGTCACCAATATCCGCAACCGGGTGGTGATGGACTTTGATCAGGGGTCGGTGAGTGTCGAGGAGGATACAGGGATTCTGTTTCCCATGGCCGGAGACATTGACGGCAACGAGATCGTGGAGATGGAAGATGCGATACTCGGGTTGCAGATCCTCTGCGGCCTCCCGCCGGTCCGGCCAGTGACCGTGACCGCCGATGTCAACGATGACCAGCGGATCGGGATGGCGGAGACGCTTTATGTGCTTCAAAAGGTTTCCGGATTGAACTGACCCAAAGTCTTACTGTAAGTACCCGACTAAAAGTTTTCGCATCGGAGACCTCCGAGGTTTCCAAAACCTCGGAGGTCTTATACAAAAACTTATGATCAGGTACTACTTAGTACAGCAATTCATAAATTCGTCACCCCCTTCTGCTCCCGCCGGATTGCCAAATCCGGCGGCAATCCGAGCTGATTAAGGGGGGATGAATTTACAAGTTGATGTAGTAGGAATGAGGATTAAATAACCGCAGATGAACGCGGATGAACCTGTATCCTGCCTCATGCCATCTACGGTTCATAATGAGAAAGTTATTTAATCCATGATCCGTAAAGAAACCCGATTTCTGATGCAGGTGATCTCTTCACTAAAACCGGACTGCCACACTCGCTGAGAGCGAAGCCGGGTTTCTTTCAGAGAGGCGGGCGGGTTTCACCGAATGTTCACGTTTCACACAGACAGGGAGCATGAAAAAGTCTTGACAACACATTTTGTTTATGCCATTCAATCTGAACATATCTTGGTTGGGTTTCTGGAATTATCCGGAAACTGTTCGGTAGTCCTGCACATGTAGTGATGAACGAAATTCAGTGTGCTGATATTCAAGGGACTGAATGGGATTCATCACTACCTTTGCAGGACTACCAACTGTTCAACCTGCTTTCGGAGGTTTACGCACATGACTCGCAAAGAAATCCTGCAACTTCTTGACGTGTATTTCGTTGCCTTGAAGACTGGGCGCGCCGAGGACCTTCCCTTCACCCACGACATCACCTTTGAAGGGCCAATGGCCGGTATCATCCACGGCGAGACAGAGGTCCGCAAGATTGTCGTCGAGGTCGCTCAATCGTTCCAAAACATGGAACAGGAAATATGAAACATCTTCCAGTCTATGATGCAAAGCTGAAGGTGAGGAATGTTGAGGCCATATCGCTAAAGATGGCGATTGACAGAGATTTGAAGACGCGCTCACTCCTTGGCAATGTCGATTTCATTGACAGGTTCAGAAGTGTTGCACTCGTCAACAGCACAAGAAAAGTGCATTTCTTCTTTTAGAGGAGGATGAGAATCATGGAACAGCTTAAATACAGAGATATTTTGAACATTGTGTTGGGATACTTGTATTTTCAAAAATTTGATGGGAACACGGGTTTTTTTGCTTTGACAACCATTCTCACAGCGATTGGCTATCCATCCTCAAAAGAGGAAGTCAATGACATAGGAAAATATTTGGAGGCAAAAGATCATGTCAAATCGCTTTTCCAAATAGATGATGTCCATATACAAATTATGACCCAAGGGATTATTTACGTTGAAGGACTTATTGAACGAGATGAGATACAAGAAGGGCATATAAGAAATATTATCAAACTTGTGAGGCAGGAAGCCCAATCAGAAAATGAAATTGAACGTCCCAACAAGAAGCAAATACAAGAGAAGAGGAAGAATCTTTTTCAGACGTTGAGCAATATGAAAAGAAAGCTGGGGTCTCCTGCCAGTTCAGAAACATATGACCTGAAATTGGATATAGACATCATCAAATTGGAGTTGCAGAAAACAAGTCCTGACAGAGATGTTATCAAACAAAAAATGATGAGGTTGGATCATAATGCTCGTATCATCAATGAAATAAACACCCTTTATCATAGTTTGAACATATATTAGTCTAAGGTGTCTGAAAACGCTACATAGATAAATTCCGATCGTTGTGCGCCAAGCGAAGCTTGGTGCTTCGGAATCTTTCAGGAAACTCCTCAAAGGACGATTTGATATTTTTCCGATCAGCATACTCGCCGGGATGACTTTGCCCAATGAAAAATTCTGATTATAACGCTTTTCGGGGAGGCCGCCTGCCCGTGAACGTGAACGTGCCCGTGAACGTGAACGTGCCCGTGAACTTGAACGTGAACTTGAATGTTCATTTGTGGGCAAGTTCGAGTTCAAGTTCAAGTATAAGTTCACGTTCAAGTTCACGTTCAAGTTCAAGGCCTCCCCTAAATCCGTTATAATCAGGAAAAATTTGATGCAGACACAGTGAATTCTGTGACATACCATCCCAAAGTGATCAACGTGACCGAGGGAAGCCCAGAAAGCATGAGAATAGCGAGAATCTTTTACGGATTTTCAATCGCGGACTTGCCCAGTTGCGAGTCAAGTTTTTGTCGCTGGGTTTTGGGTCTTGGGGTCAAGCATCCAGAACCCAGAACATGGAAAGGAGGAATTTATGTCCGGTGCCTACACGCACATCATGTTGGAAAATGAGATGCGGGAACCGATGCGGCTTGAAGCCATACCCGGTTTCCCAGAGGATGCCATCGTCACCATCTTGGACTACTTCAAATTCTGCGAGCTCGGGGCATTGGGTCCTGACTACCCTTTCCTTGCGCTTGACGAGCCTGCCGCGGCCACATGGGGTGATCTGATGCACTACACCCGGGCTGGCGAGATGGTTCACGCGGGTATTCGCATGCTTCGCGAGATGGAGGGGGAGGCGCAACAGAAAGGACTCGCGTGGTTGCTTGGCTATTCTGCCCATGTGACAACCGATGCGATCATCCATCCAGTGGTTGAAAAAAAGGTGGGGCCCTACCATGAAAACAAGTCCAGCCACCGAATCTGCGAGATGAATCAGGACGCGTATATCTTTCAGCGATTGAATGTGGGAGATATCGGTCTCTCCGAGCATCTCGAATCCGGCATCGGCAGATGCGAGGACCCGGATGACCCAGACCGGATGGATCCAGATGTGGCCAACCTGTGGCAGCGCATGATGGAAGATGTCCATCCAGATGATTTTGGAGAGAACCCGCCTGACGTTCATTTGTGGCATCGGCGGTTCAAGCTGATGGTGGGGAAGATCGCCAGTTCGGGGAATGTGTTGTTGCCGATTGCCCGGCATGTGGCCTCAGGACTCGGACTGGTTTATCCTTTGTCGGATGAGGTGGATATGCAGTATGTTGAGGATTTGGAGACACCTGGTGGAACCAGGCATTTTGATGATATCTTTGACCGGGCGGTCAAAGGGGCAGAAGGGGTATGGTCCTTGGTTGCCCGGGGAGTTCTGGAAGGGGATGATGAATGCTTCGAAAGAATCATCAACTGCAATCTCGACACCGGCAGAGATGACAATGAACGGTTGGTTTTCTGGAAGGAGGAGGGAGATGAGGAAGGCACTTTTTTTTCTGACCTTATTGATAGCATTAGCGGCTTGTGGTAAAGGTGACAAGCCTGACAAAAAGGAGATGTACAAACTGGCATCGTCTTTGACCAAACTCGCTTCGGCGGTGGAATCAACGGTCCGCTACAAAAAGCCGCCCAAGGGGATCAGCGACAAGGAACTCCTGAAGTTGGCCACCAATCATGATCCGAAGCTTCTCAGTCCGTTCAAAAAATATACGGTCAAGGTGTCCCAGCAGAACAGGCATGGCATCGTTCTTGTCTGTACGGGGAACGGGAAGCGAGGCCTACTGGAAGACGCGGGATGCAGCACGGCAATGGACAAACACCTGTGGAAAGGTTCCGCATCCTGCAAATTCACATTAAAGGCTGAAGATGTTTGCAGACGCTGATGACGTGAGCGTTCGACTGAGCGTTCGGTTGAGCGTTCGACTGAGCGTTCGACTGAGCTCACGCCGAAGTCTCACGCCGAAGTC
>JAOZRQ010000443.1 GCA_029940115.1 Desulfobacterales bacterium | reverse complement strand
GAGATATTGAAAAGATAACCCGACAAAACGCTGCCAATGCCGAAGAATTCGCTTCATCCTCCCAACAGATGAACGCCCAGGCCGAACAAATGAGGGGGTTTGTCGGAGAACTTGCGGTCTTGGCTGGTGAGAGCTGAATGGAAAGGAAATGAGGCGGTTCTCGGCACATCCGCAGCTCGTCATGCCGGTCCACGAACAGGTCGCCGACCAAGTCCTCTATCGGGTCCAGACGGTCATCTGTCATAACGTCCTTCCTTCAGATCTGAGGGTTTGGGGGCATGCGGTGAGTCGTCGGGAAAGTGCCCCTGAGTTCTGTCCCATGGAAGTCGGGGACAGGCTTTGCGAATTGGATGTGGGAAAAAGCCGGGTTTCTCGGGTTTCTTTCCCCAAAGCCGGGTTTCCTTCCTTTCTCCCTAATTCTCCGGCCCTGCCGCAAAGCCGTCCTCTCCTTCCGGGTCCGGATGGTATCCGGGGAGATTGTAGAGCTGGACCAACCGCAGGAGTTCGCTGAGACGGATCTCCCAATCTTGGGGATTGTAGTCCGAATCGTGGGGCGGGCAGTTCCGGTCGCCGTTCCCTGTGCCGTAGCCGTCTTCCCCGTCCGGATCGCAGTGAAGGGTTCCCAGGGTGTAGAACTGGATGACGCGCAGCAGCTCAGAAAGACTGATTCCGAGGTCCTGCGGGTTGTAGTCAGCGCTGTGTTCCTTCCCTTCCAAGGTTCTGTAGGCGACGTTGTAGCGGGGCTCCGCGTTGCTGAAATGAATCCAGCCGATGTTCTGGGCCCACGCGTAGCCGTCAAATTTGCCAGTTGACGGGTCCAGGGTCACGCCCGCGTTCTTGTGCGGGGGGTCGAATCTGATCCAGCCGGCCGCTTCGCTCCAGGCATACCCGGACAGATTGCCGTGTCCGTCCCGGTTCACGCCCCAGTCGGTGCGGTCTGTGTTGGCATAATAATCAGGGCTGTCGCCCCCCGAGGGGCCGCCCAGCCTGATCCAGCCGATGTTCCCGGCATAAGCGAATCCCTCCAGATGGTCGTTGTGCACGGTCACGCCCGCGTTCTCATGGGGCGGCCGGAAGTTGATCCATCCCGCGGTCTCGGACCAGGCGTACCGGTCGGTTATGTTGCTCGCCTGGGCGGGCAGCGCGAACAGCGCCAGCCACACCAGGGCGGATGTCACTATTTTCAGTCTGTTCATCATATCCTCCGTCAGTGGAGTGCCAAACTTGCAGTTTGGCTGTGGAGTGCCAAACTTGCAGCTTGGCTGTGGAGTGCCAAACTTGCAGTTTGGCTGTTCTTTGATTTCACATAAGCATTCGGTAAAACCCGTCGGCCTCACGCCCGGTTCGGATTGACAAATCCGAACCCCCCATCCCGCCGGATTTGGCAATCCGGCACGGGGTTTGCCGAAATATTTGCAATTTCACATTCCCTGCTCCTGACAGAACGACTTTTTAAGTCATTCAAAACGATTTGCAAAATCGTTCTACAGTGTCAAAAGGAGAAGGGGCGGCAAGGCCATCATTCTCCTCCCCGAACCGGCCACACACGATTGGCGTTGAACGTCTTGTTGCCGTTGTTCACGTTGCCGTTGTCCAGGTTCACGTTCCAGGCGTTGGTCGGGTCACCCGAGACCGATGCCAAGTCCGTCCACTTTTCCCCGGGAGGTAATTGCCAAACTGCAAGTTTGGCACTCCTTCCCTCCCACTCTATTCTCCTGCCCGAACTGGCCACGCATGGCACTCGCTGGATGTCTTATTGACGTGGCTCACGTTGCCGTCACCCAGAGACACCTTCCAAGCGTTGGACGGGCTGAGCGAGAACGACGTACCTGACCAATAGAACGACTCAACATTGGAAAACGCCGAAGCACCGCCGCTGTCATCACTTGTCCAATGGCCCGTGCCAGCATCGTTGGAAAAGCTGGGGGCCGAATAACCGAAATGGATCAGACTCTGCAACTCTTTGACATTGGGCAGGTGCCAGTCATCATGGCCGCATTTTCCGGGAGCGGTGGCATCAAAGTCGCCGTTGTTGAGTTCCCTGACAAAGTCAAGCGCGCTCTGCCAATACATCTCTCCGGGACCGACCCCATCTGGATCATGGCCCACTGTGCCTGCGAAATTGGCATCCTGCAACCACATCAGGCCGGTCAGATTGTCCGTGACCGTGCCGTCGCCGTTTGGAGTGAAACGGGGGCTGGGCAGGTCGGCCTCTGCCTGACGCTCACCGTCCTCACCGGTGCCCGAGCAAGTCCTGGAATTTCCGTCATCATCCCAGCAACCGGTCTGCCCGGTATTGAAAATGGCCGCAGAAGCTGTGTAGTTTCCGGTCACATCGAAGATTGTCACGGTGTCTCTGATGTTTTCGGCTGTCAGGTTCACATCTCCGCGGACCTGTCCCGTGCCATCATGATACCCTTGGGTGAGGGGCTGGTCGGTTGTTCCCGGGGCGATATCCTGCTTTCCCACGTTGATCATGCTTCCGATCATCCCGGTCCCGTCTGCATTGGAGAAGGTCCTTCCGTCCAGCACGTCGGCCGCCACGGCGTTCCCGATTGCCACGTCCACCGTGCCGGTCACGCCGAATATCACCTTGCCGGCCACGACGTTTCCCGGGGCCAAGTCCGCATCAACCGCATCTAGGGTGGTGGCCTCGTAATACCCCGCGCTGACCTCCTTGGTCTCCGGCGACAGTGACTGTGCGGGCATTGTGCCCGTCATCCCGGTCCCGTCTGCATTGGAGAAGGTCCTTCCGTCCAGCACGTCGGCCGCCACGGCGTTCCCGGTTGCCAGGTCCGCCATGCCAGTCACGCCGAATATCACCTTGCCAGCCACGACGTTTCCCGGGGACAGGTCCGCATCGGCCGCTTCCAAGGTGGTCTCCTCGTAATACCCTGCGATGACTGTGGTGTCGGCATCCGACAGGGTCCGTGTCGCAATCGTTCCGGTGATTTCAGCCCCGTCCACCCAAGCTTTTTTGCCGCTTTTCATGTCGCCTGCGATGGCATCGCCTGAACGGGTGTCCACAACTTTTGAATCCCCTGGCACACCAAACAGGGTGACATCCGCCCTGATGTTGGCCGAGACCAGATCCGAATCAACGGCGTCCAGCGTGGTCGCGTCATAATATCCCGCACTGACGGTGGTGTTGGCCGGCGACAGGGTCTGTGTCACAATCGTTCCGGTGACTTCAACGCCGTCCACATAGGCCTTCTTTCCGACCCTCATGTCTCCCGCGACAGCATTGCCGGATGAGGTGTCAACCACCTCGGTCTTCCCGGACACGCCGAAGATGGTTGCACTGGCCCTGATGTTGCCTGTGGCCAGATCTGGATCAACGGCCTCCAGCGTGGTCGTGCGGTAGAACCCCTCGCTGACCGTTCTGTTGGCATCCGACAGGGTCTGTGTCACAATCGTTCCGGTGACTTCAACGCCGTCCACATAGGCCCTTTTGCCGGCCTTCATGTCTCCTGCGAAGGCATCGCCGGCTGTGGTGTCAACCACCTCGGTCTTTCCGGACACGCCGAAGATGGTCACGCCAGCCCTGATGTTGCCTGACACCAGATTCGCATCTCCGGCCACTTGGCCCGTGCCGGCGTGATATCCTTGGGTGATCGCCTGAGCGGTTGTTTCCGGCGTGATGCTCTGCCGGCCCACGTTGGCCATGGTCCCGATCAGCCCGGCCTCGTCTGCGTTGGAGAATGCCTTTCCGCTCAGGACATCAGCCGCCGCGGCATCCCCGGTGGCCACGTCCGCCGTGCCGGTCACGCCGAATATCACCTTGCCGGCCACGACATTTCCTGGGGCCAGGTCCGCATCGACCGCATTCAGGGTGGTGGCTTCGTAATATCCTGCGCTGACATCCCTGGTCTCTGGCGACAATGACTGCGCGGCCATTGTGCCTGACATCCCGGTGTCGGACGCGTTGGAGAATGTCTTTCCCATCCGCACATCTGCCGCCACGGCGTCCCCGCTCGGACCCGGGGCGGCACCCTGCACACCGAAGATGCTGACCCCGTCCCTGATGTTTGCCGCGGTCAGGTCAGTGTCGGACGCGGTGGCCCTCCTGCCCTCATAATGCCCATCCGGAATCGGGATGGCGAGCTGGCCGTCTGTCCCGGTGACATCGCCCCTCTCTGCCATTGTGCCGGTCACAGGTCCCCAGTTGTCCGGGTCCGTGCTGAAAAAGGTCACTCCGCGCAGCACCCTGTCCGGCGCGGCGTCAACACACTGACGAAATTCGGCTCTGATGTCGTCATAGATCTCCCTTGTGGTCCTCATCACGGGACCGGGCCCCGTTGCCGGCTCCTCAAAGCTGGCATTGGGTGTCTCCTCCGTCCCATTGAGCAGGTAATTGTAAACCTCCTCAAGCGTGGGCATGTCGCTTCCGTCCATCGGGTCTCCGGAATCCCCCGCGGCCGCGGCAATCCCGAACCAGCCCACCGCAATCATCATGCATACGGCAGTTAAGACTTGCTTTTTCATTTTTGCCTACCTCCTCATTTGAAATGAAAGTTTCATTCTGGCACTCCGGATGTCCCCACAACGCTCGCGGCGGATTGGCAAATCCGGCGGGAAATGGTTCGGATTTGCCAATCACTCCGGATGTCCCCACAACGCTCGCGGCGGATTGGCAAATCCGGCAGGAAATGGTTCGGATTTGCCAATCCGAGACGAGCGACAAAGGGCATATCTTCCCTTTCGCCTTCGGCTCTGCCAAAATTTCATTTTGGCACTCCGGATGCTCCCACAACGCTTGCAAATCCCCCGCCCATGCGGTTCGGATTTGTCAATCCGCGGGCCACCCCACGCTTTGCGTCCCTTCCCTCTCGCCTTCGGCTCTGCCAAAATTTCATTTTGGCACTCCGGATGCTCCCACAACGCTTGCAAATCCCCCGCCCATGCGGTTCGGATTTGTCAATCCGCGGGCCACCCCACGCTTTGCGTCCCTTCCCTCTCGCCTTCGGCTCTGCCAAAATTTCATTTTGGCACTCCGGACCAGCATAGCTGCCCTCTCATAAATTGCTTCAATAATAGCAAGGATGAGATGGGTTTGTCAACAAAGGTTGTGTACAGGACAAAAAGTTTGAAACGGGCGGGAAACCCGGCTTTTTTCCAAGCAGGAAAAAGCCGGGTTTCTTGGCTCAGTCATTTTTTTGTCCTGTACATGGCAACAAAGGTTTTCTCTGTGTGCAGGCTGTGTGGAAAAGAAACTTGGCTTTTTTGCGATTAAGGATTGAATGAATCATTCAATCGTGATAATATGAATTTGAATTTCAGGCTGATCACTGAATATTTGGACAAAAAAAATTGCATGCAAGACCTCCGAAGTTTTGGAAATCTCAGAGGTCTCCGTAAGAAATACTTTTGGCCTGACACTTGATGATGAGGAAACCGAATCATGCCCACGCAGACGTTTGAAAGAGCGATCAGACAACTGGAAAAAATCGTGGAGGAACTGGATGCCGGCGACATTCCCCTTGAGAAGGCATTGAAGAAGTTTGAGGAGGGGATGCGGCTTTCAAGGTTCTGCTCCGAAAAGTTGGATGAGACAGAGAGAAAAGTGACCATTTTGCTCCAAGATCAGGAAGGACATGTGATTGAGGAGCCTTTTCGTGAGACGTGAGGCGTGAAACGTGAGGCGTGATGTTGAGCCATTTTATATTCGATGACTGTGTACAGGACAAAAAATGCTGATGTGCTGATGTCACTGAATTGGGCATTTCAGATGAAAGCATCTGAACATCCAGCATTGAAGGCTTCCCAAAAAATTTGAGTTTTTTTGTCCTGTACACAGATTCGATGATCAAGTTTCTGAGCTGATTCGGCCAATCCTGCGAAGGCAGGAATGACAGAAAAAAGACTTCATGATTGAGGGCATCTTTCATTTTGCCTGAAAGGTGGTTCACACCTTTCAGCTTGTAGTTCCGCCTTCAGGCGGTCTCGCACCGCCTGAAGGCGGAACTGCAAACTG
>JAOZRQ010000442.1:2653-5983 GCA_029940115.1 Desulfobacterales bacterium | reverse complement strand
CCAGGGTATTGGCGAAAAAGCCGATCAGGGACTCGGTCTCCTCCCGGTTGCGGTTGGCGATGGGAAAGCCGATGAGGAGGTCTTCCTGGCCGGTATGGCGGAAGATCAGGGTTTTGAACGCGGCAAGAAGCGTCATAAACAGGGTCCCGCCTGATTTCCGCGTCAGGTGTCTGATCCGCCGTGCCAGATCAGGAGCGATATCAAAGGACTCGCTTCCGCCATGAAACGTCTGTCTCGGAGGCCGGGGATGATCCAAAGGCAGTTCCGATATCCACGGCGAGCCTGCCAACTGTTGCTTCCAGTAGTTCGTCTGATGTGCAAGCCGAGCTCGGTTCATCTGCCCGCGCTGCCATACCGTGAAATCGGCATACCGGACAGGCAGTTCCGGCAGAGGAGAGGGCGAGCCTTCTGAAAAAGCTCTATAAAGCGCGGCCAGTTCCCGGAAGAATATTCCCAATGACCAGCAGGGTGATGAGGAGGATGCTGGATGTTTGATGCTGGATGCTGGTTCTCAGTTTGATGAGGGTGGTTCTGATCAGGGGGGCGCGGGTGAGGTCAAAGGGGTACCGGGCTTCTTTGCTGATGAGGCGGTGGGATTCGATGATCTGGTCTTTGGGCGGGAGATGGCTCAGGTCGGTGATGTCTAGGGGGACGGGCATCTCCGGGAGGATCGTCTGTGCCGGTCTTCCGCTTACGCAGGGGAAACAGGCTCGGAGCGCGTCATGCCGACGGATGATTTCATTGATGCTCCGCTCCAGCGTGGAGATGTCGGGGATGCCCTTGATTTCCACTGTCAGGGGCATGTTGTAAGCAGAACCCGTGCTTCCGCTCTGCTCCAGAACCCACAGACGCTCCTGGGAAAAAGAGGGCCGCGTGGTGTTTTTCCCATGAGGGGAGGATGTCACAGAGACGGGTCTGAGCGGAGGTTGGGACGGTTCATGTCTCTCTGCGCGGACATGTCGGCACAGCTCCTCGGCTGACGGATGGTCAAACAGGGCATGGACCGGCAGTTCCGCGGAAAGGGCTTCGCTTATCCGGGAGATGACCTGAAAGGCCAAGAGTGAATGCCCTCCGGCTTCAAAGAAATTCTCGCGGGTCCCCACTTTTTTCCGTTCCAGAACATCGGCGAATATCCTGGCGATCAGTTCTTCCGCAGGTGTCGTTGCCCGGAGATCATCTTGGGGGATCACGGTTCCGTCCGGTTCCGGCAATGCGTTGAAGTCGGTCTTTCCGTTGGGTGTCAGGGGGATCGTGTCTATGGATGCAAAGACCCGCGGAATCATGTGATCAGGAAGTTTTTCCCTGAGAAAAGCAACGAGTGGCGAGGGGTGGGAGGTGAGGGTTTCGCTTCCCGGGGCGGAAACGATGTGGGCGGTCAGGCTTCTGTGGCCGGACCGATCTTCACGGGTTGTGACAAGGGCCTCCTGAACAAGCGGGTGCGTTCTCAGGGCCGCTTCAATATCTCCCGGCTCGATGCGGAATCCCCGGATTTTCACCTGACGATCCACGCGACCGAGGCATTCGATATCTCCGTCCGGGAGAAAACGGGCCAAGTCGCCGGTTTTGTAGAGTCTGGATGTTTGATGCTGGATGTTTGATGCTGGATGGTGGATGCTGGATGTTTGATGTTGGATGTTTGATGTTGGATGTTTGATTCGATGAATTTCTCCGCGACTGGCAACGGCGGGACATTCTGAAATTAGCGGGGGTATTTGAAGGAAAGGAACAGGGGCGATGACCGCAGACTCTGTGTACAGGACCCTTCGTCAGTTGCAGGGGTTCTCACCTGCCGTGCCCTGCTCCTGTTGCCCGTGGACGTGGTGACGCCGCGTCTTCGGGAACGGGCATGTCTTCGGGCACGGGCAGGGGCATGGGGTCTTGGCTTGATGCATATGGGTACCCACCAATCTCAATCTTGTTTTTGCCTTGATGGCAAGGAGGAGCAGGAGCAAGATGAAGAGCAAGATTAAGATGAAGAGCAAGACTTTGTCCTGTACACAGACGGCAGACACAAATGTCACAACGACCGAATCTCCTGCCGCATGAACACCGTATAGGATATCGCAAAGCAGACCCCTGTGACCGCGATCAGTGAGATGATGTAGGGCAGGACCACCAGAATGCTCTGCCCCAAGGAGAGGGGGCCTGAAAATCGGGCCATGGAGAGCTGCTCCATGAATCCGACTTGGATGAAGGAGCGGGTGGTCCGCCGCATCGGGTCTATGACGGTGGCGGTGGCGTCTGTGTAAAGCTCCATCGGCGAGATCAGCGAAATCGCCCTTCCGATTTGAGCCCGGCGGATGGTCGCGTCCGGGTCCGATGCGCTCGCGTCAGGTGTCAGGGCATTCGCCATCGCGTTGGCGCCGAGGGAGACAAAAAATGAGAAGAATATCCACGCGGCCAGTGCGGCCAGTGCGGAGGTCGCGACGTTGCGGAAGATGATGGAGAAGAGGATCGAGAGCTCCAGCCAGAAGGCGATGTAGATGATGCTGATGAGCAGATAAACGAATATCCGCCAGACTTCTTCAATACCCGGAATCACGCCCATCATGATGAGGCCCATGCCCGAAATCAGCAGAACGATGGAGACCATCATCATCGCAATCAAGGCCAATCCGGCCAGAAACTTCCCGTTCACGACCGCATCCCGGTAAATCGGCTGGGAGAGAAGCTTGCTCAGGGTCCCCTCGTTTTTCTCCCGGTTGATGGTGTCAAATCCGAGGATCAGACCGATCAGAGGCCCAAAAAAGGCCACGAACTGCACCAGCGAGAATCCCGCGCCTGCGGAGGTGAAGAGCATGAGAAAGACGAACTTCGGCTTTGCCACGCCCTCCAACTCCCTCCCAATGTTCAGCCCTGCCATGTAAACCGTCACTAGGCTCACCATGGCGATCAGGGCAAAAAGAAGCAGGAACCGGTAGCTGCTGAAATGGTCTGCCAGTTCTTTTTTGAAAATGGTGATGATGCCATGCATAGTTATAATTCCCTCTGTGAAACTTGCAGACATAGTTGTAGGGTGGGTTCTATCCCACCAATCCTGGGTTCCCTGAAATTGGTGGGGTAGAACCCCACCTACAACCTGAGAGCAGCCTTGGGTTCCCTGGAATTGGTGGGGTAGAATCCCACCCTACAACCTGAAAGCAGTCTTGGGTTCCCTGAAATTGGTGGGGTAGAACCCCACCCTACAACCTGAGAGCAGTCTTGGGTTCCCTGAAATTGGTGGGGTAGAACCCACCCTACAACCTGAGAGCAGTCTTGGGTTCCCTGGAATTGGTGGGTAGAATCCCACCCTACAACCTGAAAGCAGTCTTGGGTTCCCTGAAATTGGTG
>JAOZRQ010000442.1:0-2553 GCA_029940115.1 Desulfobacterales bacterium | reverse complement strand
CACCCTACAACCTGAGAGCAGTCTTGGGTTCCCTGAAATTGGTGGGGTAGAACCCCACCCTACAACCTGAGAGCAGTCTTGGGTTCCCTGAAATTGGTGGAACCCCACCCTACAACCCGAGACCAGTTCAAGTTTCAAGTTTCAAGTTTCAAGTTTCCTGAAAATATCTCATATACAGCTCTTCCAGCGTATGTTTCTCTTTGCCCACCCCGAGCTTCTCCTCGGCCAGCTGGTCAATGGGCCCTTGGGCCACCATCTGGCCGCTGATCATGATGCCGACGCGGTGGCAAATCTTCTGAACCTGATGCAGAAGGTGGGAGGAGAGCAACACGGTCATCCCTCTCACCCGGGAGAGCCCCTCCACCAGTTCGATCATCCGGTTTGCCGTGTCAGGATCCAGTCCTAGGGTCGGTTCATCCAGAAAGGCCACTTTCGGCTCCTTGACCAGAACTTCCGCGATGCCGAGACGTTGCCGCATTCCCCGGGAATAGGCCCCGACCTCCTTCTCAGCCGCGTCAAGCAGCCCCACCGTTTCCAGTGCCTTCTCAATCCGGTCCTCTGCCACGTCACGAGGCAACGCGTTCAACTCGGCAATATACCGGAGGGTCTCCCAAGCGTTCAGTTCCCGATAGAATCCCATGTTCTCCGGCAAATAACCGATCATTCCCTTGACGCGGATCGCCTCTCTGCTGGGGTCAATGTCCAATACTCTGGCCTTCCCGCTACTGGGCTCGGTAAGCCCCAGAAGCATGAGAAGGGTCGTGGTCTTTCCCGCGCCGTTCGGCCCCAAAAAACCGAAGACCTCCCCTTCATAAACCTTCAAAGAGAGATGATCCACCGCGACTTGGCCATCATATGTTTTCGTCAATTCCTCTGTCTCAATGACTGCCTTTTTTTCCATAGCATTTCTCATTTGTAAAATGGAACGTGATGCGTGATACGTGATGCGTGATGCGTCAAACATCAAGCATCAAGCATCAAACATCATATTTCAGCGTCTTCCCAGCTTGCGGAACAAGGCGGTCAGTCCGCCAGTCACAGCCACAATGATCAAAATGCCGATCCAGGCCCACGCGGCAGAGGCTTTGACCGTGACCCGGAATTCAAGGGTCTCGGACACCTTTTCCCCGTCAACTTTCACGTTCACCGAATAATCCCCCACCAGAGCTTCCTCGTAAGGCGTGATGATCACTTCCACCTGCTTCAGTTCCCCAGGTGCGATGCCTTCAATTCTTTCCGGTTTGAAGTCAATCTCCCAGTTTTCCGGCTTGAACGACATGAATGTGATCTCCCTGTTCACGGCGGATCCAGTGTTCTTGATATAAAAGGAGATGTTCGCGGCTTTTCCCTGCCTTGCGTCCAAGGAGAGCAGGCCTGTGACCGTTCCCATCTCCAGTTGGTATGTTCCGGTGAGAATGACCGTCAGCTTGGCCTCGCCCTTGGCATCTCCCGATGTCACTCGGACATTGACCGGATATTCCCCCTCTTTTGCGTTGGCAGTCGGTTTCACCTGAACGGCCACCGTCTTGCTCTCATTTGCCTTCAGGCGGATGCTGGATATGTACTTGGATTCATAAGCGGGTTTGAAGTTCAGGTCCCATCCCTCCGGACCTTCGGCAAACAGATTGAACACCGCGTCTTTGTCCAGCTTGCTGTCAACCTCCACCGAAAACTCGAACTCCCCGTCCGAAGGCCCTTGGAGAACCGGATAGGAGGTGGTCAGTTCCACTCCTTTGGAGTCATCCTCCCCCTCCTCCTTTTCCTTTATCGTCACAGTGATGTTCTGGGTCATCTTGAACTGGCCGTCCCGGGTCTTCGCGTCCACGCGAAATGCATACTTCCCCGGTTTCACACCTTTGTCCGGATCCGCCTCAAAGGTCAGGGTCTTGTCATCCGCGGAAGGGACATGGACCCCTGTGACAGTGAATTGATAAGTTTTGATCTTCGCTTTCCAGTTTTCCGGTTTTTCGGAAATCCAGACCTCAACATCCTCATCAGATTTTCCCTTGTTGTGGAAAATCAGGTCCAAGCTCACGTCTTCATCCGGCGGAATCACCACACCGGGGTATTCCACCGCCATGGTGATGAGCCGTTCCGGGCGGTCCTTGTCCTCTGATTTGTCACGCGCTGCGAAAACCGGATGGCGACATGCCAGTCCCATGATGACCGCCAGAAGAACAATGAAAGAAATAATGGTCCCTTTTTTTCCTCTGATACCTGTCATAGGCCCCGTAAACCTCCTTCTTTAAAATTGGTTGATAATTTGGCATCCTTCATCCATCAGTTTACAGTTTTTTGAGACGAAAAAGTTTGTGGTTCCGCCTTCAGGCGGTGCCACACCGCCTGAAGGCGGGACTACAAACTTTTCCCATCCGGAAAGTGCAAACCACTTTTCATATGAAATGAACCCGGAGTGCCAAAATGAAATTTTGGCCTGCTGAAACCCCGGAGTGCCAAAATGAAATTTTGGCCTGCTGAAACCCGGAGTGCCAAAATGGAATTTTGGCCTGCTGAAACCCGGAGTGCCAAAATGAAATTTTGGCCTGCTGAAAC
>JAOZRQ010000441.1 GCA_029940115.1 Desulfobacterales bacterium | reverse complement strand
TTGACAAATCTCCCAATCCCGCGGCAATGGTTCGGATTTGCCCATCCGAACCGAATTTTCAGATCTGTCCAAATATCTTATTTGTTTCTCTACGATAATGTGATATGAAAGTCAAGTTTTGTCCGAAAAAGAAACTAAGTTTTTTGAAAAAGCCGAGTTTATCGCCCACTCCAACTTTTTGTCCACAACTTACAACTTACAGCTTACAGCTTACAGCTTACAGCTTACAGCTTACAGCTTACAACTTATTATGCCATACTACCATGTTCCTGTGATGTTAAAGGAAGTGGTCTCCCATCTCAATTGCGGGCCCGGAAAAATTTATGCAGACTGTACCCTTGGCGGCTCAGGTCACGCCAAGGCCATTCTGGAAAGAATCGTGCCAGATGGATTGCTGATAGGGATTGATCAGGACAAAGATGCGATCGCCAACGCCGAAAATGCCTTGAAGCCATACAGGTCAAATATCCATTTTTTCCATGGCAACTTCATATATCTCTGGGATGTTCTTTTAGAATTGAATATTCACTCAATTGATGGTATCCTCCTTGATCTTGGACTTTCGCTCCACCAGCTGGAATCTGGCGGACGGGGGTTCAGCTTCCAAAGGGATGAACCGCTTGACATGCGAATGAATATGGAAATGGAGATGAACGCCGAATATCTGGTCAACAACTTGGCAGAAGACCATCTTGAAAAGATTTTCAGAGAATATGGGGAAGAACGTTGGTCAAGGCGTGTCGCGCGGCGAATTCTAAAAGAGAGAAGGCGTGAGCCCATCCGTTCAAGCGGACAATTGGCACGGGTGGTGTGTGACGCGATCCCGAGGGGAAAATCGAAAAGCCGAATTCATCCGGCCACGCGGGTGTTCATGGCCCTCAGAATTGCTGTCAACAAGGAACTTGAAAGACTTGACGCATTTATGCAGCGGATTGACACCGGCAATGGATCGATCCTGAAACCGGGCGCTCGAGTGTGTGTGCTGTCGTTCCATTCCCTTGAGGATCGGATCGTGAAACATCGGATGAAAGCACTGGAAAAAGAATGTGTCTGTCCCCCAAGTTTTCCGAAATGTGTTTGCAACAGAAAACAGGTGTTGCGTATGCTGACCAAAAAACCCCAACAGCCGACCCGGGAGGAGATCAATAGGAATCCCCTGTCAAGAAGTGCGAAGTTGAGGGTTGCTGAAAAAGTCTGACGCGGAAACCGGAGGTTGAAAGTCGAGGGGAATATTTCCCCCCATGATTACTCTCTGTACCCCATTGATTGATTGCTATAAAGTAAATTATATAGGACAACAAATCAGCCGATCTAAAAGTTTGATGACAGAGAAGCCCGGTTTCAGATTTTTTGGCAGGGCAAATTTGCCCAGACACAATTTGAAAAATTGTGCCACATTTGGGCATCCTTCATTTCATATGAAAAGTGGTTTGCACGTTTCGGATGGGAAAAGTTTGCAGTTCCGCCTTTAGGCGGTGTGGCACCGCATCACGTTTCACATATCACGCATCACGTCTCACGCATCACGTTTCACGCATTACGTTTCACGCATCACCATAAAGGAGTCTGAAAGTGGAAAAAATTGAATTGAAAATTGCGGGCATATGGGTTATCCTTATTTTAATTCTTTTGACACAGATCCTTTTTTATACATGGTGCAGAATTCAGTGTGTCGGGGTCGGATATGAAATATCGGAACAAATAGACGAGCATCGGGATCTGGTGACCCGACAGGGCAATCTGAAAATTGAACTGGCTAGGCTCAAGTCACCGGAACGGATTGCAGAAATTGCCCGTCAGATAGGACTGACAACCCCCAAACAAGATCAGATGATTATCATCAGCAGGACAGATTAAGTACTTGGGCAAAAGTTTTCCTATATTTTATCGGCGCTGTTCCCTGACAATTCTGGATCTGATTTTGGAAAATATATGGCCGGGTACTTAGGCCTCGTCTATCCGCAGCTTTTATTTGTCGGAGAGAAACTAAGTTTTTTTGAGTTTCTTTGGCCGGCACTCAATTGAAAACGGCAAAAGGGAAGCGTAAAAAGTGAATCACGTTTCACATATCACGCATCACGTTTCACGCATCACGTTTCACGGAGATGACACCATGATGAAACCAAGTGAAAGAGAGCGCATAAGAGTACGCATCACCGCTGTCGGCATCTTCTTTATGATGTTTTTTGCGATCATTGTTGCAAAGGCGGTATATCTTCAGGCTTTTTATCCAGATCACAAGAAATCGACGGTGGAAAAATCCTTTGCGCTTCATGGAAAGCGGGGAGCCATATATGACGCCCGAGGCAGGGGAATGGCCATCACGTCGGCTGACATGGAATCTGTCGCGGCCCATCCGCCTCATGTCAAGGACGTGAAAACCACGGCCAGTTTGCTGGCGGAGACTTTGGAGATGGATGAGAAGAGACTCAATGGGAGACTCACATCGAACCGATCGTTTGTATGGATCAAACGTCAGGTCGGCCCCAGAAAGACAGAGGCCCTCAAATCCCTGAAACTCGATGGCATCGGTTTCATCCCCGAACATAGCCGCTTCTATCCGAACGGTACCCTTGCCGCGCAACTCATCGGGTTTACAGGGATAGATGACCGC
Organism: Desulfobacterales bacterium; assembly: GCA_029940115.1. Lineage (GTDB taxonomy): Bacteria > Desulfobacterota > Desulfobacteria > Desulfobacterales > 4be13 > JAOZRQ01. The sequence goes on along the minus strand of JAOZRQ010000441.1, from coordinate 3,371 downwards.
GGACTGGAGGGAATCGAATTTTATTACAACGCCCACCTTGAAGGGAAGGACTACAAATTAAAGGTGTTAAGGGACGGGTTCAACCGAAAGTTTGACATCAAGGCAGATACTGCCCTGAATTACAGCGGGAACAATCTCATCCTCACCATTGACAAGACCATCCAATTCATCACCGAAAGCGCGCTGGCGGATGGGGTGGAGGAATGTTCAGCCAAATCCGGAATGGCAGTTGTCATGGCCCCTGAAACCGGCGCGGTTCTGGCCTTGGCGCATATGCCCGTTTTCAATCCGAACTTCTTTGGGAAGTTCAAGAGGGAAAACTGGAGAAACAAAGCCATAACCGACCCGTTTGAGCCGGGTTCCACGATGAAGATATTCAGCGCGGCCGCGGCCATTGAATACGGGAACTGCACCCGAGAGACCGCCTTTTTCTGTGAGAACGGGACCTATCAGATCGGTGAGGACGTGGTTCACGATGCCCGGCCTTATGGCAACCTGACGTTGGAAAAAATCATAAAATATTCGAGCAACATCGGCATCATAAAGGTGAGTGAGAAGACAGGCCCCCGCATCCTTTATAAGACGCTTCGGGATTTCGGTTTTGGAGAAAAGACCCGGATTGACTGCCCCGGAGAGACCAGCGGCAGTCTCTCGTCCTACAAACGATGGTCAAAGATTGACGCAGGGGCAATATCCTTCGGCCATGGGATTTCCGTATCCTGCATTCAGCTGATCCGGGCGGTCTGTGCCATCGCGAACAAGGGGATGTTGATGAAACCCCATATTGTGCAAGCGGTGACGGACCCGAACGGGCGTCCTGTGGAGACCATGGGCCTCCGGAAAATCCGACGGGCCATTTCTGAGAAGACCGCCGAATCTGTGAAAAAAATGATGCGGACGGTGGTTGAGAAGAAGGGGACAGGGGTGAAGGCCTCGCTCAAAGGATATACCGTCTGCGGGAAAACAGGCACATCCAAGAAGATCAACAAAAGGGGGGAGTATGCAGAAGGGAAATACATCGCCTCTTTTGTCGGATTCGCACCCGCGGAAACCCCCAAAATCGCCATTTTGGTAGTCATTGATGAACCCGAGGAAGATTATTACGGCGGCGTGGTCGCCGCCCCGGTGTTCAGGAAGATGGCCTTTGAGATACTCAATTACATGAACATCCCGCCTGATCGAAAGTTGACCTGACGGTGGCAAGGGGCGAGCGGCAAGGGGCAAGGGGCGAGCGGCAAGCGGCAAGGGGCAAGGGGCGAGCGGCAAGCGGCGAGCGGCAAGGGGCGAGCGGCGAGCGGCAAGGGGCGAGCGGCAAGCGGCAAGGGGCGAGCGGCAAGGGGCAAGGGGCGAGCGGCAAGGGGCGAGCGGCAAGGGGCGAGCGGCAAGGGGCGAGCGGCAACAAGCAACAACCAACGGACAACAACCATTATGACAAAGTCCATATCATGGAGAATGGCAGACATTCTCCACGCAACGAAAGGTGAGCTTTCAGAATCGGAATCTGGGGTTTCGGGTTCCCAATTTTCAGGCATCTCCATTGACTCCCGCCGGATATCGCCAGATCAGGTCTTTGTGGCCATCAGGGGGGATGTGCATGACGGGCATGGTTTTGCCGGAGATGTTGTTGAAAAGGGGGGGCGTTGCCTGATTCTTGAGAAGAACAGCATGGGCACCCTGCCTTGGGAGGAATGGCGAAAAAAAAGGGCGGTCTGTGTGGTTGTGGATGACACCACAACGGCTCTGGGTGATCTGGGGGCTTTCCACCGGAAGCGTTCAAACGCGTCGGTGGTCGCGATCACCGGATCAAACGGGAAGACCACCACAAGACGGATGACCGCCCGGGTCATGGCCCAGAGGTTCCGCACATTATCCTCTCGAAAGAGCTTCAACAATGCCATCGGTGTGCCCCTGACGCTTCTGAACATCGATGATTCCCATGAGTGGGCCGTTCTGGAGCTTGGGATGAACATGCCCGGAGAGATCAGACACTTGGCTGGGATCTGCGCGCCGGATATCGGAATGATCACCAATGTCGGCCCTGCCCATATCGGCAGATTGGGATCCATGGAAGCGATCATGAAGGCCAAGGGCGAACTCTTGGAGAGACTCGGCCCCCAAGGGACCACCATCTTGAACGCCGACGACCCGAGGAGTGCAAAGCTTGCAGTTTTGCATCCCGAATTGCATCGGGTCATCCGCTTTGGAACCTCCGAGAAAGCCCAAGTCCGGGGGGAATCGGTCGGGAAGGCGGACGCGGGCATCTCTTTCACATTGGCCATCTCTGGAGATCGCCTCCCGATCCATATGGGCGTTCACGGCACATTCATGGTTTCCAATGCCCTTGCCGCGGCCGCGGCCGGATATGTCTTGGGACTCTCTTTGGAGGAGATAAAGGCCGGCCTTGAGGATTTCGAGCCAGTTCAAGGCCGGATGAACATCCTCACCTTGGGGGACGACATTCATCTCATTGACGACACATACAACGCGAATCTCGGTTCCATGGAGGCCGCGATAGAGACGTTGCGCCATCTGAAAGGGGAGAGCAGGGGAATTTTTGTCGCAGGGGACATGCTGGAGCTTGGTGACCATTCGGAATCCATGCACAGGCAGATCGGCGCGCAGGCTGCCGGATCGGGTGTTGCCAAACTGTACGCCACCGGCGATTTTGCAGACGCGGTGGCCGCCGGGGCCAGAGAGAAGGGGATGGACTCCCGGAACATCCTGACCGGAACCCAGCCGGAAATCCTTGATGCGTTGAAAGATTCTCTCAGACCGGGCGACTGGGTTCTAATCAAGGGGTCCAGGGGGATACGAATGGAAGATGTTGTGGAGGGGGTGAAGGCATTTTTGTCGTAAGCGCCTATCACAAATTTTTCCTGTGCCTTCTGTGTACAGGACAAAAAAATGATTGAGGGAAAGAAACCCGGTTTTTTCTGGCGGTCGGGGAATCTGCCCGTTCGGGAAAAAAGCCGGGTTTCTCGGCCATCCCAAACTTTTTGTCCTGTACACAGAGCTGTGCCTTATGCCTTTGCGCCTTTGTGTGAGATCCCAAAAAGGGGACGAACCATTTATGATGAATAAGAGAGCGGGTGCTTTCACAGTTTTGTTTGTCTTTTTTTCCATTTCATGTTTTGCTGGAGAATCCGACTTGGTGATCACCACATGGTGCGGCGCACCATTTTCAAAACCTGATCAGACAGGCTATCTCGACCAGATGTTGGCAGAGGCTCTCAAAAGAATCGGTTTGGAAAATCAGAAAGGATTAAAGAACAGCCACTCCGCTGCCAGTGGCCAGAGTGGTCAGGTGTCAATTCTTGTAAGTATTCGGTAAAACCCGTCGACTTCACCCCACGCTCGGTTCGGATTGACAA
>JAOZRQ010000440.1 GCA_029940115.1 Desulfobacterales bacterium | reverse complement strand
GAAACCCGGCTTTTTTCTGAACGGCCGGCTTCTCTCCCGACAGAAAAAAAGCCGGTTTTCTTTGCTCGCTCATTTTTTTGTCCTGTACAAAGAATTCATAATTGAGTGGGAGGGTATGACACAGATGGGAAAATTGGCCAGGAAAATGGATGAGGCGGTCAAGGCGGTGGGTGAAAGGGAAGGGAAATATTTGACCTTTACACTGGCTGATGAGGAGTATGGCATCGGGATATTGAAGATCAAGGAAATCATCGGCATGATGCCGGTCACATCGGTCCCCCAGACCCCCGACTTTGTCAAGGGCGTCATCAATCTGAGGGGGAAGGTGATACCGGTGATGGACCTCAGACTGAGATTCGGCATGAACGCGATGGATTACACGGATCGCACCTGCATCATCGTGGTGGAGATCACGGGGGAGACCGGAAATGTGCTGATCGGCATCGTGGTGGACACCGTGTCGGAAGTGTTGAACATCAAGGCGGAGGAGATTGAGGATTCCCCCGCATTCGGCACAAAACTGAACACCGATTACATCCTCGGAATGGCAAAAATGGAGGGCGAGGTGAAGATACTGCTCGACATTGACCGGGTACTCAAATCCGAGGAGATCACGCTCTTGGAGAAGAGGGCCTGATCCTGAAGCATGAAGGGTGAAGGATGAGGGATGAAAAGTGATGCGTGATGCGTGATGCGTGAATGAGAGTTCTGCTCCTCACGTTTCACGCTTCACGTTTCACGCTCAAAGATTTCATCCTTCATCCTTCATCCTTCGCCAAACATCAGGAGAAGAAAGATGTTACATGAACTGTTCTCAAAGATGCTGAACACAGAGACAGAGGATGTCGTGGCCTTTGCCAGGACAATTGAGAGACACATTGATGAGACGTCTCTCGATATATTCAGGAAGTATAAGACAACCTTGTTGGCAAATCCGAATGTATATATCGTGCCAGCGGTCTGGGGCGCCATGAAAGAGGGGGAACTGACTGAGGAGCAACGGGATATCCATGCCAGGGTCTCCCCTGTGATCAGAGAGGTGCTCAGTCTGCTGTTTCACGAAAGCCTGACTCCTCCCCAGGAATTTTCCTTGGCTTATCTTGTGAGAGGGCTTTTCATTTCAAAGATCATCTACATGGTTGAATTCTACAAGAACCTTTCGGGAAATCAGGCAAACATGGATGAGCCGCATCATGACCTGAAAAACGTCGAACCTTTGGGACATGCGTGAGAATTGAAGCGTGAGGCGTGAAACGTGAGGCGTGAAACGTGAGGCGTGAAACGTGAAGCGTGAGGCGTGAGACGTGAGACGTGAGGCGTGAGGCGTGAGGCGTGAGACGTGAGGCGTGAGACGTGAAGCGTGAAGCTTGAAACGTGAAACGTGACTGATTCTAACGGATTTTGTGGTTGCCTGTGATTTCAGACAGTCACGATCCTGAGAGCCAGCCTGCCGGGACATGCCCATGGACAAACCGCGGATGGACGCGGATGGCCCCGGCACACAGGCCGTCTGCGTCCATCCGCGTTCATCCGCGGTTCATGATGGGTGTCGGAAACCACAAAAACCGTTGGAACTTGAAACGTGAAACGTGAAGTTTGAGTGGATGAACAATGATGCTTTCCCCGAAAAAGGAATCCTGTCATGTCCGTCGGTAAAGACACAACCAGTCTCCCCAAGTCGGCGTCTGAAAAAGTGGGGCGAGATCCGGAGTCCGAAACCTTGTCCCCGATACTTGTCCCCGACATCTTTTCCCGGGGAAGAGATGTCGGGGACAGGTTTGTTGGGGAGCACATCCGCCTGCCGGATGACATCGATGCCGAACTGATGGGGGCATTCATCGCGGAAGGCATTGACATGATCATCAGTGCCGAAGAATCGTTGATCTCCTTGGAGACAGCTCCCGGAGACATGGCGGCCATGGACACGATTTTCCGTGCGCTTCACACCATCAAGGGGACATCCGCCTTTTTTGAGATCTCCGTCATTGCCGATGTGGCGCACCATGCCGAATCGTTGTGGAGCCGGATACGTGGCGGAAGAATAGCTTTGTCGGACGAATGTGCCCACCTCGCGATGCGCGCGGTGGACATGATCCGGACGCTGTTTCATTCCCTTGAACGCGCCCTGACGGGTGAGCCGTTTCCAAAGCCCCAAGGCTATGACGACATGTTGCGTCTTCTGAAAGACATGGCGGCGAGCGGTCAGCGGCCAGAGGCGAGCGGCGAGCGGGCGAGAGGTCAGCGGCGAACGGCGAGCGGCCAGCGGCGAGCGGCGAGCGGTCAGCGGCGAGCGGCGAGCGGCCAGCGGCAAGCGGCGAGCGGTCAGCGGCAGGAGACGAGCGGTGAGCCGCTCGCCGCTCGCCCATCGCCGCTCGCCCACCAGGCGGAGGCCGAATCCCTGATGGATGTTGCCCGGGGGCTTCGGGGAGAGAGATATCCGGATCAGGCCCGGCACCCGTCCGAATCATCGGTCCGTGTGCCTGTGGATCGCCTGGACCGGTTCATTGACATGGTGGGGGAACTGGTGGTCTCCCATTCCATGGTCGCACAACACGACCTGATCACCGGCACCCATCACGATTTGTCCAAGAAGGTGTCCCAGACGGGCAAGATCGTCCGTGACCTGCAAACCATGAGCATGGCCATGCGAATGGTCTCCCTCAAGGCCACTTTCCGGAAAATGGCCAATCTGGTGAGGGACATGGCCCACAAGCTTCGCAAGAATGTCACCTTTGTCACGAATGGAGAGGAGACCGAGATTGACCGGAACATGGTGGATGTCATCCATGACCCCTTGATCCACATCATCCGCAACGCGCTGGACCATGGCATCGAGTCTCCCACCCTCAGACAGCGGACCGGCAAGCCCCCCCAAGGCGTCATCCGGTTGTCCGCCTCACACGCCGCGGGGCATGTGGTGATGGAGATAGCGGATGATGGCAAGGGGGTTGACCGAAAGGCGATTCTCGCCAAGGCCGAGGAGAGAGGGATGGACATGATGGGCGAGCGGCGAGCGGCGAGCGGCGAGGGACGGGCGATGGGCGAACCCCTCGCCGCTGGCCGCGAGCTGGCCGATCATGAACTGTTCGACTTGATTTTCCAACCCGGCTTCTCCACGGTGAGGACGCTCTCGGAGGTGTCGGGCCGGGGAATGGGTCTCCATATGGCAAAGAAGGGGGTTGATCTGCTTCACGGGCAGATTGAACTCCGATCGGTTCCGAAAAAGGGGAGCCTTTTCAAGATCAATCTTCCACGGACATTGGCGATCATTGACGGCATGGTGGTGCGGGTGGGTGAGGAGCGGTATGTGATGCCCATGATTTCCATTGTCCGCTCGGTCCGCCCCTCAGCCGAGGCGATTACGACGGTTCTCAATCGGAGAGAGATGCTTTCCATCCAGGGAAGACTGGTTCCCCTGTTCCGGATGGCCGAGTTCTTCGACATCAAAGGGGCTGAAACGGATCCTGAACGGGCCATTGTCGTGATCATCGAAAACAGTGACCATCAGGCCGGGATCCTCGTGGATGAGCTGATCGGCAGCCAGCAGATTGTGGTCAAGAGCTTGGGGGAAACCTTGCGAGACATTCCCGGCATCTCCGGAAGCGCGATCATGCCCGATGGCAGGGTCGGACTGATCCTGGATGTCGCGGGATTGGTGGATTTGGCGGTCAGAGGATAGCCCCCGCCACGGGCACGGGTGGGAAATCAGTCACAGTCACTCAGTTTTTGAACCAGATACCCATCCATCATCAGATGCACAATGTGATGCAACACACAGACCGCGAGGGCCAATCCGTACTCGGGGAAAAGGGAGACTTGCAGGATTACGGAGAGGGTCAGGGTTTTCTGGCCTCCCATGAAGATGACGCTCTCCCGTCTCCCCCGACCCAGTCTGAACAGTCTGGCAAAGAGACATGCAGATGCCAGCAACGCGCCGTGGAACGCGACCACCAGCAGGAGAATGCCCCCGATCATCTCCTTGCCGCTGATGATGGCGGGCCTTGTCTCGGAGAGGGCCATCCATACCAGGCAGAGGATGAGACACTGGTTCACCCGTTGCAGTTTCGGTTCAATCCGCTTCATGCGGGATGATGCATCAACCCATGACATGCCGAGTCCGAGACAAAGCGGCAACAGGAGAAGGCATCCGAGCTTTGTCATGATGGCCAGCTGGTCAATGGAGACCGTTGCAACGGTTCCGCCGATCTGTTTCAGAAGCAGGGAAAGGGTGAGGGGTATGGTGAAAACAGCAAGCGCATTGGCCAGTATGGTGATGGCCAAGGCATGAGCCATGTTTCCGCCCGCGGCCCCGGTCATCACGACCCCGCTGCTCAACGTGGTGGGCATCACCGCGACCAGAAACATTCCGATTTTGACTCCTGTTCCCAAGGGCATGACGCCAAACAGCATGCCGATGATCGGCGCGACCCCAAAGATGATCCCGAGGGAGAGGAGGATGCCGGTGACATCTGTCAGCCCTGACCTGATTTGGCTGACGTCCAATGTCAGCCCTGAAAAAAGGAATATGAGAAAGATCACGATATCGGGGCCTTGATGTGCCTTGAGCCATTTGCCCATTTCGGCAACCGACCCGGTCATGTCTCCCAGAGTCACGGCGAATACCAGCAACAGCCCCGCAAGGAACCAGTGTTTTTTTATCAGCAACATCTCTTGTCCGAATGCTGTGAAAAGTGATAAAGAAACCCGGCTTTTTTTCCAGACGGGCCGACCTCTCTCCTGCGAGAAAAAGCCGGGTTTCTTCTCCAATTCAATATTTTTGGCAGATGCCGCCAAACCACAAAATGATGTCCTTCAGCGCATACAGCAACGCATTGACGGTGTTCTCGGTGGGCGGATATCCTGAAGGGTCGGGGCTGAGTTCATCATTCTGGCCATGCTCACGGGTTATCCCATAAATGGCGTAAAGGAAACTTTTCATCAGCCGGTTGGTGCCAAATTTGTAACTGGCTTTCCTGCCGGTCTCATCCCGGGTCAGGTGCCAGAGGAAGTTTCTGATGATCAACGCATTCTGGTCATTCCAGCAGTCGGGAGGCGCGTTCAGCCGGTTCCCGGCCTCTGCCAACATTTTCTCCAGGATGTTCCCCAAGAGATCAAGGTTTTGGGCCACGACTTCCGTCTTGGCCATATCCTTGTGACAAAGAAGATGGAGAAACCAGTAGCTCGCCTTTTCGTCGAGGTTGTCCCGCAATATCTTGAGATAGTGCCGGTTCTCATTTCGCAAGTCGAGAATCTGTATGCTGTTGATCAGTTGTTGCAACCGCTGTCCGCCCTTGTCGCTCCCCTTTCTGATGAAATTGTTGGCAACGAATCGGTTGGTGTCAAGCAGCCGTTTCAACTCATGGCTGCGGAGTTCAGTTTTTCCGGAAACATAAGAGGTCAGGAAATAGAACCTCCTCATCACATCCACCCGCATAGCCACGGCCAACTTGTGAAGCAGGTAATCGCCTTCATAGCCGAAATACTCATCATACTGATCTTGGCCATATTCGGGATCCACCGCTTTCACTTCTTGGGGATAATATTCGGATTCAGTCAGATTTCTGTCCACAATGAACAGGGAATAGAGGGCATGATGAGTTACGATTTTCTCCAAGGCATCCGGAAAACGGTACGCCACGTCCACCAGATCGGTATCTTCCACGATGGCTTTGATTTTCTCTGAATGTTCGACAGATGCGTATTCATCCGTCTCAAGAGATTCCAGCTTTTCACATCTCTCCCTGCCTAAGTGTTTGGAAAACAAGCGGATGACATAAGGTATGTTTCGGGACAACTCGTCTTCAACATATAGAATTTTCATTTGATCTTCTCTGAAGCGTGAAACGTGAGGCGTGAAACGTGAGGCGTGAAACGTGAAACGTGAGGCGTGAAGCGTGAAACGCACGCTTCACGAGGGGCGCATTTGCAAGTTGGGGGGAATTGTCCCGGAGGGACTTGTGAGAACAGCCCGGCAATTCGTTCGACGAC
>JAOZRQ010000439.1 GCA_029940115.1 Desulfobacterales bacterium | reverse complement strand
GTTAAAGGGGATGAAGGTTAAAGGAAAAGAAACCGGGTTTTGCCACTCAGATTTTTTTGAACCTCTCGGGCAAACATTTTATTGAAAGCGCCAGATGAGATGTGCATGTTACGACAACATTCGGCACAATTTCGGAAAAAGAAACCCCTTCCAGATATCCAAGCGGCCATTTCCGACTTTTCCGAGTCATCCCTGAGGTCCATGGTCGAAACCGTCTCGATTCCGAGGCACTATGTCGCGGAGAGGGAGAACAACTGGCGAATCCGCGAGTGGATCAGGGAAAAATTCGAGTCGTTCGGCTATGCGGTCTCCTTGCATGGCGAATATCAGAATGTGGTTGCCACGCCGAAGAATCGATCCTCATTGCCGTTCCTTGTCGCGGCCACACATTATGACACCGTACCCGGCTCTCCCGGGGCCGACGACAACGGCAGTGGCATCGCGGTGTTGCTTGCGTGTGCGAAGATGCTGGCGAAAGTCGGCACCATCGGATCAACGCGGTTTATCCTATTCAATCGGGAAGAGGACGACCTGCTCGGAAGCACTGAATTTGTCCGGGATTATCTCAAACAGCGGGAAATGGACATCTCGGAAACCCATGTCTTGGAGATGGTCGGATTCTGTTCCCATGAACCGAATTCCCAGCGCATCCCGCCCGGATTGCCGGTCAAGGCGCCCGATGTCGGGAATTTCCTGGGACTGGTCGGAAACCGGAGATCCAACAGGATTGTCGGGGACCTGCTTGTCCAGGCCCGGACCTATCTTGAGGATTTTCCTGTGCTCGGCTTGAAAGTCTATATGGGGCTGGAGAGGCATTTCCCCCATCTGCAACGAAGCGACCACTCTCCGTTCTGGGAGGCAGGCATCCCCGCGTTGATGTGGACAGACACCTCGGAATTCAGAAACCCGAACTACCATACGCGCTTCGACACGCCGGACACGCTGGATTACACGTTTATGAAAAAGGTCGCCCAATTGCTTTTCATTCGGATATTAAGCCATGAACGCTCTATTTGCTGAAAAACGGAAGAAGACCCGCGGGATAACCGTCGGAACGGTCCAGATCGGTGGGATGGCTCCCATCGCGGTTCAATCCATGACCCACACCTTCACCCAGAATGTCCGGGCCACCGTTTCCCAGATCAACCGTCTGGCGGCGGCCGGATGTGAGATCGTCCGGGTGGCGGTTCCGGATGAGGACGCGGCTTCGGCCATCACCTCCATCAAGAAGGAGATCACCATCCCCCTGATCGCGGACATCCACTTTGATCACCGCTTGGCCATCGCCTCGGCCAAGGCCGGCGCGGACGGGCTCAGGTTCAATCCTGGGAATATCGGAAATGAGAAAAAGGTGAAGGCCCTGGTTGACTGTGCAAAGGCGATTGGCATCCCGATCCGGATCGGGGTGAATTCCGGTTCTCTTGAAAAAGAGCTGCTGAAAAAACATGGTGGCGCAACTCCGCTGGCCATGGTGGAAAGCGCACTTCGGCATGTGGACCTGCTCACCTCCCTCGACTTTGACCAGATCAAGATATCCATCAAGGCGTCGGATGTGAGCCGGACGGTGGCGGCCTATCGGCTCCTTTCCGAAAAGACCGACTTTCCGCTCCATGTGGGGGTGACCGAGGCGGGGGGACTTTTCCCTGGGATTGTGAAGTCCGCCATGGGGATCGGCATGTTGCTGGCCGAGGGGATCGGGGACACCCTTCGCGTCTCCCTGACCCGGGACCCGGTGGAGGAGGTGCGGGTCGGATATGAGATACTGAAGGCCCTCGACATCCGCCGGCGAGGGCCGGAGATCATCTCCTGCCCCACCTGCGGACGGTGCAACATCAATCTGTTTGACATTGCGGAACAGGTGGAAAGGGCCCTGCTGACCAGCAGACTGCCGATAAAGGTCGCCATCATGGGATGTGTGGTGAACGGACCCGGAGAGGCCAGGGAGGCGGATATCGGAATCGCCGGCGGGGATGGGACCGGAATACTGTTCAAGAAGGGGGAGGTGGTGAGGAAGTTTCCACAGGAGCGGCTGGTTGAGGTGCTGCTGGCAGAGGTTGAGACATATGGGAAACAGGCTTGAGCTTGCGAAACTGTCAGAAGGACTGCCCATCACACCGGCCTTTGGCAGAGGCAACTCAGTAATCGTGACCAAACAACATCCCCAGCATGCTCGGTTCGAATTGGCAAATCCGAACCGCCTGCCGGATTTGTCAATCCGGCAGGAGCGGGAAATGGGGAAGTTATTTGGTCACGGTTCCTCAAATCCGCTTCAACGTCAACGTAAACGTCGTCCCCCTGTCAATCTCACTCTCCACATCAAGCCTGCCATCATAGGATTCCACAATCCGATGGACAATGGAGAGCCCAAGACCGGATCCTTGGGGCTTTGTGGTGACAAAGGGATTGAAGATGCAACGCATGGCATCTTCTGACATGCCACAGCCAGTGTCGCTGACCCTGACACCCACCTGTCTGTTTCTTGACGCGTCCATTTCGATAAGGATATTTCCTGTCCCTTTTATGGCTTCAGCCGCGTTCAGAAGAAGATTCCAGAAAATCTGATGCAGGTGAGCCGGGTCCATCTGAATCCAGATGTCGGGAAGAACGGCTTTGACCACGGAAATCCTCCCGCAACAGGTACGGTCCCTTTCAAAAAGCGCCACCGTCTCTCTCAGGGCCTCTCCCATGTCAAACACTTCCACCCTGCCGGCTGGGGGTCTTGCAAACAAGAGAAAATCACTGACAAGGGCACTTAACCGGTCGGTCTCGCGCAAGACGATGGTCATCAGCTTGTCATGATCCGGATCATAAGGGATATCCTCCCGCAACAATTGGATGGATCCTCTGAGAGAGGCAATCGGGTTTTTGATCTCATGGGCCAGCCCCGCGGCCATCTCACCCACAACCGCCATCTGCTCCACGCGTTTGACATGATCCTCCATGGCCCGAAGCTCTTTTTTGGTTCTTCGCTCCTGTTCGGCCAAGAGGCTGCTCAGAAACGCCACCGCAAAGCAGGCCACCATGATCATGAGGATTTTGAAGATGACATGGCTCCACGGATAATAATAGGCAAGCCCGCCCTCCATTCCAAAAGGGTTCAGGATGCCATAAAACTCAAGATCAACCATGACGCCGTACTGGATGCTACAAAGCGCGGCCATGATCATGCTCCCCTTCCTGAATACCAGCATGCTTGCATAAATGATGACCACCAGATAAAGAAAGGAGAATACGCTTGAAAAGCCGCCAGTCATGAAAATGATCAGCGTGACAACGAATGTGTCAATGCTGATCTGAATGTACGCAAAGAGAGAACGGGCTTTTTCAGGTATGTTTTTCGCCAACCCCACTTTGAGTATCAGGCTGTAACAGAATGAAAGGACAAAAACGCCGGCGATCAGCCCATAAAGCCTCAGCAGGGGTTCGGCAAGAGGAGAGGAGGATTTGCCACTGATTTCGAGGATGATCGAGGAGCCGAGCAACAAGGTCGTAAAAAGCACCCGGAAGAACGTGAGCCATTTCAGCTTTTTGTAGAAATCCTTGTCTGTCATATGTCATCAGGCTATGGGCAAGCGGCGAGCGGCTATGGGTTTCACTCGGCAGGCACATTTCGTGCAACTTCCTGGCTGGCCAGGTGATGGGCAAGCGGCGAGCGGCTATGGGTTTCACTTCCCATTGCCCATAGCCGCTTGCCGCTCGCCCCTTGCCTACACCGCGCCCGCCATTGAAAATATGGGAAGATACATGGCAACAACCAAGGTTCCGATCATTCCGCCGAGAAAGACCATCATCATCGGCTCTATCATTTCTGTCATGCTGTTGACCGCCTCATCCACCTCGTCGTCATAAAAGTCGGCAATCTTCTCCAGCATGATATCCAGCGCACCGGTGGCTTCCCCCACCGCGATCATCTGGCATACCATTGGGGGAAAAACGCCGCTTTCTGAAAGCGGATCCGCCATGGTGCGGCCCTCTGCAATTCCTGCACGGACCTCATATATGGTGGCTTCAACAGTCATGTTGCCCGCTGTCTTCGCGACAATGTCGAGCGCGTCCAGAATGGAGACCCCGCTTTGCAACATGGTGCCCATGGTGCGGGTGAACTTGGCCACGGCGATTTTGCGAAGCAACATCCCCATCACTGGAAGCACCAGCATCCAGTCATCCACCAATGCGTGTCCTTTTTGCGTTTTGTAGAACTTCTTGAAGGCAAAAAATCCGCCACCGATCCCGCCCAGAATAAAGAGGATGTTCTTCTTTGCAAATTCACTTGCCGCCACAACCATCTGGGTCAGAGCCGGCAGCTCGCCTCCGAGGGAGGAGAACATCTCCTGAAATACGGGAATGACAAAGACCAGAATGATCACGACCACGACAAACGCCACAACAATGGTGATGACCGGATACATCATGGCACTCTTCACTTTGGCTTTCAGCTTTGCCGCCTTTTCCATATGTTCGGAAAGCCTGCGCAGGATGGTGTCAAGAATGCCGCCGATTTCCCCTGCCGCAATCATGTTGCAGAAAAGGTCATCATACTGATCTGGATGTTTTTTCAGGGCTTCGGCAAGGGTGTTTCCCTCTTCCACTGTCGTCTTGATATCCTTGAGCACCTTTTTGAATGTCGGGTTTTCCTGCTGGGAACTGAGTATGTCAAGGCATTGGATGATGGGAAGCCCCGCGTCGATCATGGTGGAGAACTGTCTGCACCAGACTATCACGTCCTTTGTCACAACTTTTGGTTGCAAGAAGGCCACATTTGCAAGCATGTCCTTTGGCTTTTCCTTGATGACATAGTCCTGAAGCCCGCGCTTCTTGCAATAGTTTTCCACCATCCTGATGTCTGTGGCTTCCATTTCCCCCTTGAAGTTTTTGTTCTTCCTGGGGTCCTTTCCTTTCCATAGATATACCTTTGATTCTGCTGGCATGAACGACCCTCCTTGTTCAGATATGAATCCCAAGCATCTTTTTGCCCGTTCCTGCCCCTGTTCCCGTGCCGGGTACGGGCAGGAGCAGGGCACGTCATTTCTGTGTACAGGACAAAAAAAGTGATTGAGGAGGGAAACCCGGCTTTTTCTTGCAGTCGTGAAGCCGGCCCATTTTGGGAGAAAGCCGGGTTTCTCGCCCGTCCACAACTTTTTGTCCTGTACACAGACGTCATTTGCAGAATATTTTTCCTGATTATAACGGATTTAGGGGAGGCATTGAACTTTTATACTTGAACTTGAACGTGAACTTATACTTGAACTTGAACTTATACTTGAACTTATACTTGAACGTGAACTTATACTTGAACTCGAACTTGCCCACAAATGAACATTCAAGTTCACGGGCAGGCGGCCTCCCCGAAAAGCATTATAATCAGTATTTTTCTTCATATCACACTTGGGACAAAATGACAACTGATTTATGGAAATTTATCTGGCACAGAATAAAAGAAACGGCATCATTTGCCAGTTCACACTTTGCCTTGGCAAATGAAGGATTGCCCACCTCCTTTGCGTTTTCTCTTTGTGCCTTTGTGTGGGATGCAAAATCTTCTGGCTGGGCACTTATGAAACTGGCCGGAGTCCGAAAATCCTTTTTCGGACACCATATCTGCGTCCCATTGATTGGCCTTGAGCTTCGTTTCGGCCAGCCGCCACATGTTGTTCCCGGTGTGCCTCTCCTGAATCCGTTATAATCAGGCATTTTTTGAATGCACTTGACATTCCTGACCGACCTGATGTATTATTTGTCCAAATTGATTGAGTAAGTATTGGCCATATATTTTCAGGTGTTTGCATATGAGGAACCGCAGATGAACGCAGACAGACGCAGATGCCTGCCTGCCGCGGACTCATCCGCGTTCATCCGTGTCCATCCGCGGTTTGTGGAAGCTGTCTTCCCAAGAAAAAATCCCGGAAAACTTTTGGCCGGGTACTTACTTACAGGACAAAAAAAGTGACCGAGGAAAGAAACCCGGCTTTTTCTTGCGGCCGGAGGTCGGCC
>JAOZRQ010000438.1:2676-6014 GCA_029940115.1 Desulfobacterales bacterium | reverse complement strand
CGAGGATGACGCTCCCGCCGGATTGCCAAATCCGGCGGCCCAATCCGGTTCGGATTTGACAATCCGAACTGAGCATCCCCAATATTTTTTTTTCAACTTCAATGTAAGGAAAAAAGTCGCTCAGTGTATTTAAGAGATAATGGTGAAAATTTGTAGAGGTTTAATCCTTTTTTTGATATTCATGACAGCCATTGTCATCTCGCAGGGAAACCGGAGCGCGATCGGAATCAAGGACTTTGTGGTCCAGATCATATGTCTGCCGATTCTCGCGCTGTCTGCTTTGCACCTCCTATATAATAAGGATACCATCTTCATACCCAAAGCTCCCTTGGCCATCCTTCCGGTGGTTTATGGTATGCTGATGACAGGGACATATCTCGTCACCAGCAGATGCAGCGCGAATTATCAGGCATTGACACCCCAACTGCTCGGGATTGTCATATTCATTTTGATCATCCATCATTTCAGAAAGGCGGATGTGGGGAGACTGATTCACGTCTCAGTTGCGGCCGCGGTCATCTCCTCCATTTACGGGATACTCCAGTATTTCCGCCTTGATCCGTTGACGTGGGAGCACATCGGGGCATTCGGGACCTTGCGGGTGGTCTCTTTTTTTGGAAACAAAAATTATTTTGCCATCTTCCTCCTGCTGATGATCCCACTGGGGGGATATGTTGCCCTGACATCAGAGACAAAAATGTCAATGATTGTCGGGGCGATTGCAACGGCATTGATGATTAGTGCATTGGCCCTTTCGTTCAGCAAAGGCGCGCTGATCAGCTTTTTTCTGTCGGGTACCATCTCCATCGGGTTGCTCATCCTGAAAAAAAGAAAAACCGCGCGGAAAGAGAGAGGGGGCCGTGGAAAATTCAGGTTTCTGATCTTCTGCATCCCCTTGGCGATGATGATGGTGATTGTGGCATTCTCCCCAGATATCTGGAAAGATTACACCAAACGTCTCAAACATCGGAACCATTATATCATGCAACGGGTCTCATACTGTCAGGTTGCCCTTGAAATCATAGGAAACCATCCGTTTTTCGGCGTGGGACCCGGCAACTTTGCCCGGTTTCATCCCCAAAATGAAACCCACCGGGTGAACACATCCAATCCCAACCATGTGTTGAATCATGTCCATAATGATCTGCTGGAGATCGCCGCGGAGTACGGGCTGTTTTCCTTGCTTGCATATGGGGGAATCCTGCTTATATTCTTTTATGAATGGGCAAACCGGTTCAAAAACGCGGACCAGCCGGATCAGCAACTCGCGCTGATCCTCATATGCGGTTCCATAAGCGGATATCTCTTTTACAGCCTGCTTACAGTGGCAGGCCGGTACATGAGTTCTGTTTTTTATTTCTGGGTGGTCATGGGAATCGGATACCTTCATCTCTCAGAGGATGATCCGGACAAAAATAAATTCATTTCCATACCCAACTGGCTCATGGGGCGTAAAACCCTGTCTTTTGCCGTTGCCATCACAATTTTTCTGATTTTTGGCGTGACATGCAAAAAAACACTTGCAAACCATGTTTCGGATGTGTATATAAGCAAGGCATACGGTTTGGTGTCCCAACGAGATTATGACAAGGCACTCGAATATCTGAACCGCTCCATCCAACTTCAGGGGCACGCGGTGGAGGCCTATTATCAGCGGGGCTTTGTTCATTTCAGCAAAAATCGGGTTGACAAAGCCATTGCCGATTACTAT
Source organism: Desulfobacterales bacterium (assembly GCA_029940115.1). Classification (GTDB taxonomy): domain Bacteria; phylum Desulfobacterota; class Desulfobacteria; order Desulfobacterales; family 4be13; genus JAOZRQ01. The sequence goes on along the minus strand of JAOZRQ010000438.1, from coordinate 4,303 downwards.
GAAGTAAAGGAGATGATGCCGAACTATGTGAATGTCGATTTCAATCTGGCATCCTGCTTTTACAAAAAAGAGGATTGGGAAAAGGCCATCCAAATAGCAGAGGTTTCCCACAAGCGGTTTCCAGATTACTTGGCCGGTATGATGTTGCTTGCATACACCCATTATCAGATGGGGCAGTATCAGAAAGCAATGACAACCTGTGATCAGGTTCTCAAAAGGTACAAAGGCCATAAGGCGGCCTTAAGTTTAAGGAAAAAATTGAAAGCATTTTAAACAAACAAGGAGGAGAACTATGGCAAAAAGGATTTTGACTTTAACCCTAATCGGGCTGATGGCAGCCGTGTTCTTTCCGGTGTGTGCCAATGCGCAGGTTCAGCCGGAAAATTTGGCTGTGGGGGTGGATGATCCTTTCGACGTGACACCGACATTGGAATGGACCTGTGCCAGCGGACCAACAGTTTTCAAGGTCAGCGTCAATGATGTAGAGGAGGAAACGACGGTAGATGCGGGTGCATTGACGGATGGAAAATGGGATAGAACAGGGATAGAGGTTTCTGATGCGGAGAACGAAATTTACAAATATACGTATCCCCTGACGTTGGAGGTGGGCACTCATACATGGCAGGTCGTCGCTGAAAGAGAGGATGCAAAGACGCTCAAAGACGATGGATATGTGGCGGATGCAGTACTTGGTGCTGATATCGTTATTTTCGGTAATATCACCCTTTCTCTTGTCGCAGACAAGACCGGAGCAGTTGCAATGGATCAGACGGTCATCGTCACGGTTTCTCTGGACAATTCGACGAATGGCGATATTCCGGTGGACACCTTGGCCTTCAGTGTGGGGTACAATGATGGAATTGTCACCCCGGCAACTACCGATTTTGCCACTCCGATGGGCAGGGCAGCAAGTCTCACACCGGCCACCGAGACTCTTCTCAGCGGTGCAGATGCCAAAGTGACAGTGGCGTTTACGGAAGAAATTGCCGCAGGCGAAAAAGAGGGGATTGTTGCGCTTGCATTCACTGTCACTGGCTCTGGGGATAATACGTTTGCATTTGTTGAGGAGGACATTGTGATAACCTCCACGTCGGTTGTTCCAGCGACCGGCGAAAATCCCTTCGAGATAGAGCAGGGGGACCCGCAGACGATTAACGTGGCGGAACCTGTCACTCAAGGAGACTTGAACGGGGATGAGAGTGTGGATCTGGCAGATGCGGTGATCGCTCTGAAGGTGCTGGCGGGGATGACCATCACGGCGGATGTGAGTGCCCACACAGCGGCATATGGCGCGCCAGATGTTGCGCTGGTTGTTTTCATTCTGAAAGCCATTCTTGCAGGTTAAGGTCCCGAAGCATGTTGTAGCCTTTTTCAGGCAAATCAGGGTGAAAGGGTGTTTAAACCACAGCGCGTTTAAGCACCCTTTTTATATTGCAGGGATCGCTTGGGGTAACTACAGGGATGGCTTATAAGAAGGGGAATCGTGAGGTAACTACAAGGACGGCTTATAAGAAGGGGAATCGTGAGCCCCTTCTTATAAACCATCCCTGTAGCAGGGAGCCCGCCTGAGGCAACTACAAGGACGGCTTATAAGAAGGGGAATCGTGAGCCCCTTCTTATAAACCAT
>JAOZRQ010000438.1:0-2576 GCA_029940115.1 Desulfobacterales bacterium | reverse complement strand
AACTACAAGGACGGCTTATAAGAAGGGGAATCGTGAGCCCCTTCTTATAAACCATCCCTGTAGTTGCCACAACTGTAGGGAAACATCAAAAATGAAAATGTCCATCAGAAATTTAGGCCCCGCTCCGGAGTGCCAAACTTGCAGTTTGGCATGCTTGAAACCTCTGGACAATCTTTTTGTTGAAAGCTATGGCACTTGATCCCGAAAGCCCGAAACAACAAACGACAAGCCAATCAACAAGCAATTTGCATAGGAAAAAATGAATCTCATCGCCATCATCATTCTGCTGTTCATCATCATTGACCTTGCGCTGAACCTCGTTGCAGATGTCTTGAACCTCAAGGCGTTGCGGGAGGAAGTGCCTGACGAGTTTCAAGGTGTTTACGATCCAAAACGGTACCGCCTCTCCCAAGAATACCTGAAAGTGAACACCCGATTCGGATGGATCGTCGCGATCTTTGATCTGTGCGTGATGCTGGCGTTCTGGTTCGGGAAGGGGTTTCCTTGGGTGGATCAGTGGGCCCGATCGTGGAATCAGGGGCCGGTGGTCACCGGGCTGATCTTCACAGCCCTCCTGCTGGTATTCAAGTCGGTACTCTCATTGCCATTCGGCATTTACGACACGTTTGTCATTGAGGAGCGTTTCGGGTTCAACAAGACCAGATGGCAGACCTATGTGACGGACATTCTCAAAGGCGTGGGCCTTTCGATTCTCTTGGGCGGGCCTTTGCTGGCGGGAGTCTTTGCCTTCTTTGAATACGCGGGGGCCAATGCCTGGTGGTATTGCTGGGGCACGGTGACGCTCTACATGCTGATCATGCGGTTTGTCGCGCCCACTTGGATCATGCCGCTGTTCAACAAGTTTGAGCCGCTTGAGGAGGGGGAACTCAGAAGTGCGATCATCTCTTATGCACAGACGGTTCACTTCCCCCTCACCAATCTCTTTGTCATAGACGGGTCACGCCGCTCCGAGAAATCGAACGCCTTCTTCACCGGATTCGGCAAGAACAAGCGCATCGCCCTGTTCGACACCTTGATCGCCCGACACACCGTGCAGGAACTGGTCGCGGTGCTGGCCCATGAGATCGGTCATTACAAGAAGAAGCACATCCTTCAGACCATGCTCATCGGCATCGTCCACACAGGGGTGACGCTTTTCCTGCTCTCCCTGTTCATCTCCTACCAAGGACTCTTTGACGCGTTCTTCATGGAGCAGACATCGGTTTACGCGGGCATGATCTTCTTCGGCATGTTGTATTCGCCCATTGATCTGTTTCTCGGGATTTTCATGCAGATGCGCTCACGCAGACATGAATACGAGGCGGACCGCTTTGCCGTGGAGACCACAAACGACTCGGATTCATTGGCCAATGCCCTGAAAAAGCTCTCGGCCCACAACCTCTCAAACCTGCTTCCCCATCGGCTGTATGTGTTCCTGAACTATTCCCACCCGCCAGTTCTCGAACGGATAAGGGCCATCAGAGGGGAAAATCCGAAATCCGAAATCCGAAATCCGAAACAAATCCGAAATCCGAAATCCGAAACAAATCCGAAATCCGAAATCCGAAACCCGAAACAAATCTGAAACCCGACCTGTCCGGTCAGCTTCGGATTCCCAAGTTCCAAGCTCATGATCCCGGATTTTCAGGGAGGATTTTCCCCGAAAATCCGCTGACCCCTCACCGCTGACCGCAATGTTTTGAACATTCGGATTTCGGATTTGTTTCGGATTTCGACATTCGGATTTCGGATTTTCTTTTTGGCTCCATTTCAAGCTTTCCGAGAAGAATCAGGCTTTCCAAGTCTTCCATATCATCTGGAAGATAGTTCTGAACAACGGCCCGGGTGGTTTGAAGACGCTCATCATCCGCGCCTCCCATCACTTTGGCACCGGCAAAGCCCCTTTTGTCCAGACGGTGGTTCTGCCGAAAAAGGAGACCCCCATGTAGCCCCGGACATTCAGCTTGTTCCCCTCAAGTTCCATTTTGCAGGAATAGGTTTTGCCGTTTTCCGGGTCATAGATTTTGCCATCTTCCCATTTGGTGCCGCGTTTGTGTCTGAACTCCCATACAATATTCAGCCCGATGATCCGTTGGCTCCTTTTAGACGGATCTGGATTGTTGGTGTCCAGCTTGTCTGAGCCATCCTCGTTTTGGGGATCCTTGAGCCACACAATTTTGGCGCAGTACCGGTCCCCACATTTGTAAATCTCCACAAGGGACTCTCCCCCATCAGTCAGCCATTCCCCCAATATGGCATCCGCATCTTGGGAATGCGCCTCAGTCGTCAAAGACAGGGCCATGCCGGCCAGTATAAACAAATACTTGGTCATAATGAATTCCTTCCTCCTATGTAAATCAAGTTTAAGAGTTTGTGAGTTTGTGAGTTGGTGAGTTGGTTTCTGTGGGTTTCAGGCGTGTTCGTTACTGTCATGTTGGTGGCTGCCATTTTTTTTGTCGATTGTCGGATGTGGCGAAAACTTTTGTCCAGTTTTTTGGCAGACAACTTTTGTCTCATGCCTCAAATCCAACACAAACCTGTCGTTCCGGGCAAATGACGGGAACCGGCAATCCCCG
>JAOZRQ010000437.1:4517-6019 GCA_029940115.1 Desulfobacterales bacterium | reverse complement strand
TGAACTTGAACTTGAACTTATACTTGAACTTGAACTTGAACTTATACTTGAACTTATACTCATGCTTGCTCCCAAATGAAAGTTCAAGTTCACGTTCACGTTCAAGTTCACGTTCACGTTCACGTTCACGTTCACTTATGCGCCCGACTCATATCAGAAGCTCCCAATTCAACGACGGATCCAGTTTGTCAAACACCAGATTCCCTTTTTTGATGACCTTCTCCACCGTGCTGACGCCGATATGATACGGGACATAGTGATATGACGGAAATTCGAGGATGACAAGGTCACCTTGTTTGCCGGGATCAATGCTGCCGACGGTGTTGGCTCTGTCAATCGCGGCTGCCGCGTTGAGGGTCAGGGCGGTGATCGCCTCTTCAGTGGTGATATCCATGTAGAGGGTTGCCAAGGCAAAGATCAGGGGGATGGATTCGGTGAAGCAGCTTCCGGGATTCAGGTCCGTTGCCAAGGCCACCGCGCAGTTCTGGTCAATCATGTGGCGCGCCCTTGCATAAGGTTCCTTCAGGCTGAAGGCCGTTCCGGGAAGCAGAGTGGCGACCACACCCGCTTCCGCCATCTCCTTGATTCCCTTGTCAGAAGCTTGGAGCAGATGATCAGCGGAGACAGCGCCGAGTTCCGCGGCCAGTTCCGCACCGCCCATCTGCACGATCTCATCCGCGTGAAGTTTCAGCTTCATTCCCATCACCTTGGCTTTGCTCAATAGCGTTCTCGACTGCTCGATGGAAAAGACATTTTTCTCGCAGAACACATCGCAGAATTCAGCAATCCCTCGGCCAACCACCTCCGGCATCACCTCATGGATCATATGGTCAATGAATGCATCCGCTTTTCCCTTATATTCTGGCGGAACCGCATGAGCGCCCAGAAAGGTGCTGACGATATCAAGCGGATGCTCCTCGTTCAGTTCCTGCATCACCTCCAACTGCCTGATCTCGGTCGGTCGGTCGAGTCCGTAGCCACTTTTCCCCTCAACGGTGGTCACACCAAAGGACAACATGGCGTCGAGGCGTTTCTTGCCGGCGTTGATCAACTCTTCCTTGCTGGCTTTCCTTGTCTCATTGACGGTGCTCAGAATGCCGCCGCCCCGTTGCATGATCTCCATGTAACTCTCCCCTCGGAGACGCCATGAGAACTCCTCGGGTCTGTATCCGCCAAAGATGAAATGGGTATGAGGATCGACAAATCCGGGCATGACACACTTGCCGGTGGCATCAATGATGTCGGGTGCCTTGTCGCTTGAGTCGGTGCCGTCGAAGCGTTCCAAGACGTCCTCCGAATATTGGGATATAATATCGTTCGTCTTCCCGACCGTCTTGATGATGCCGTCTTCGATCAGGACCGCACCGTCCGTGATGATGTGCAGATCAGACATCTCCTTTCCCTGCTTTGCCTTGGTGCCGCTGCATGTCACCACCTGGGGCGCGTTTTTGATGAGCGCGTTGCCTTTCATATGCCTACTCCATCAGTCTCGATTCAAGAAC
>JAOZRQ010000437.1:0-4417 GCA_029940115.1 Desulfobacterales bacterium | reverse complement strand
TTTGATGAGCGCGTTGCCTTTCATATGCCTACTCCATCAGTCTCGATTCAAGAACTTGATCCATGGAAAAATCTTCCAATCTTAGATAGTATGAGGCGGTGTCAATCAGAGCCTCCATGGGCACAAGTCCGATAATTTCACTTCCGACCACATTCACGCCGTACCGTCTCGCCTCGATTTTGACCAGTTCAAACGCGCGGTAAAGGGCTGTTCGAGTATATAGTCCGTCAGGTTCATGGAGACCTGGACGATCCCTCTTTCCTTCAATTCAATGCCGATTCCCTTGCAGTAGTGCAAACCGCCGCTGATATGCCGGACCTTCCTATCAATCGCATCCGCGATGTCCAGGTCCGTCCCCAGGTTCACATTGTAGGCCACCAGTGGCATTCTCGCACCCACCGCGGTCACCCCCGCGGTCGGATGGGCCGAAGTCCGGCTTCCATTCAGGTGCCTTTATCTTCTGGGCCATCCTTCAAACTCGCCTTTTCTTATCTTGGCAAGGTTTTCCCGGTGCGGAAGGGATGCCGATTTTTCATACAGGAAGATGGGGAGATCGTATCGCTCGGAAACCGCTTTGGCAAGGTGTTTTGAAATCTCCACCGCCTCTTCCATGGTGACGTTTTTGATCGGAATGAACCCCATATGCATCAAGCTAATCCGTGCCGTCGGAGTTTTCATTGGTCATTCTGAGGTTCAATAATTCCAACAGGCCACGGTCCTTTACACGAATTTTGCCTTCATTTTCAACATGATATCCGTGGTAGGTGTTCTCTAATCCGTCTTCTCTTCCCTCCGACCGTTCAAAGACGATGTATTTTTCATGTTCCTCATCAAAGTTGAGCAATCTTTTGGTTGCCATCCGATCACCAATTGCTGTGTTCAGAAGTTCTTGGGCGTGTTCTTTGCCACACAATAAGGGAGATACGTCTTCAGCCTTATTTTTCTCTGCACCTTTTCCATCTTCACCGTGTTTGTGTTTATGGAATTTCCGTGGTTGTCGGTTCTGTTTGATCCAGCACTCCAATTCAACAGGATTTCTGACATGGTGAATGCAGACCAGACGGGGGCATTCATCCCTGTGGGGATACTGATCTTTGATAACAGGAATGGTTGGACGATTGGGATTGATGCTGTCGTTGTGCATCAATACATGCCTATCTCCATCTTCCAGAACAATCTCAGCATTTCTCGCCAACTTTCCTTTTCCTTCAATTTTCATGCCTTCATCCAAGCACTTTTTGACAAGTTCGGCCAATTCTTTTCCTTTTTCAGCCTTTCCCATTTCATCTTGCAAGATTTCATCGGCAATTTGAGCCAAAATGGAAACCGATCCGCTGATTTGAATCCCGGTGTTGAAATTCCAAATATAATAGCCATACGGCTCTTGCCTGAGCTTTCCCCGAATATTCTCAGCATTGGTCAGAAGCTCGTAGAGAGCATATTGCGGGGATATGAACCCGTCATTCAAGGTGTTCATCTCCTCTTGAAATTTCTCAATGTTCTTTGAATCATAGATGACACTGGCTCCCCTTTCGCGTTCGGCCATATCTATCATTCCCCTAACACCCTGAAAAAACGCTTTAAAGCGGTCAAAATCACTGGCAATGTCAATCAACTGGGAGACGCTGTCAAGCAATGTTTCTTGTCGGTTTGCCACAGGCAACAGGACAAAGCATCTGATTTTCTTCATAAGACTCAGAACCCCATCAATGTCTTGATATCCATCCTGAACTGGTCAAAGAAGCCCTTTGGCGGATGGATGACGCGTCCCCCTTCTAATACGGGAACCGCCTCGGCCTTTGTGGCATGGCAGGTCTCGTCCCGGTCAAAATAGTAGATGCGTACGTTGTCATGGGAGATCCCCTTCCCCTCGGTCTGATATTTTTTGACCGCGACCAATGTGCCGTTGATGATGTGGTCGCTGTGAGTCTCCATGAGAATCTGAACCCCGTTCTGCGCGGCCAGCGCCATCAGCTCGGCAAGTTCGGCCTGCCCTTGGGGATGCAGGTGCGACTCAGGGTTTTCAATCAGAAGGATGGCATCCTTTTCCGCGGCCAAGACCGCCACAATGATCGGCAACGAATAGGAGATGCCAAAGCCCACATTTTCGGCCTTGAACGCATTGGTCGGGAATTGGCCGCCCTCCAAGTCAAACTGGTAGCTGATCTCAAAATTCTTCTCATTGTCCTTGACAATGACATGGGTGTTGGGGCTGATCTCACCGGTCCATGCGTTTGCCTGGGACAGCAGGTCGTCAAATCGGCTTCGGGGATGTCTCAGGTCGTCAAATCTGACCTTCTCCCGCTTCCCATAATGGTGGAGAAAGTGGGCGACAAGCTCGCATCTTCCCTGTTCTGAGGAGATTTGGCGTTCCTTCTCCACCGAATAGGTGTCCTTCGGATAATTCTCTTGGGGGGCCAGGCGCGCCGCGCTCAGATATTGAAAATGCGGATTGAACAGACTTGTCCGGCCTAAATCCGGCCATGAGATATTATTGGCACGATTGAGAAATGTTGATCCGATTTCGTGCGCTTGAAATTTCAAAGAGAGAAATGGTCGCTGGTCAACTTTTAAGCCAAATTCGATTACATCATTTTTGGCGTACTGATAAAGGGCATCATTTGCCGACCCGACATGACACAGCGGGTCATTCAGGTCGATTCCCTCATCCAGTCTGTTTTTCATATGGGACTGGCGCAACAACAGCAGTGCCTGAAAACTGGCGCAACAACAGCAGTGCCTGAAAGATGGATGACTTCCCCGTGCCGTTCAACCCGCTCAGGATGTTCAGACAGGAGAGGTCAAGATGGGTTTGGCTGTGTGACTTGAAGTTCTTGATATTCAACGCTGTGATCATGGTTTGTCATGCTCCGAGAGTTTGGTGGATAATTTCCTTTATTCGGTTAAACCGAATTTCCACTTTCTCTTTTTGTCCGGTTCCGGAACTGATCGCGTTCACAAATGCCTCATCTTTATTCATCAACATGAGAAAGCGGTCTCGAAAGATATCTTTTTGTTTCATTAATTTGAAAAGCTCCGCGTTAGGCCCGAGTATAAGCGCAAAATTTACACTGATCGTCTCAAAAAGTGCTTTGTTGATGGGGTGACGGCGTTCATCGAGTTTGAATCGCTTGCGAAACGCATCGTCTTCAAAAACAACATATGCCATCGTCATTGCCCATTGAAACCGTTTTTTCATCTCCTCTCGTTCATTCTCACTGATCCGCCTGATCATCGCCATGGACTCATTTAGGAAACTGTCCAAATTAGGTTTGTAGTTCTCATAATTCAGATAAAAAGAGATGAAACGCGTCACAAAATCTCGGTCCTCCATGCGGTCTGATTTAATGCTGTAGCAAGTTGCTTTTTTGAACTCCTCCAGTTCAGCCAACTCTTTCACATAATCAGCGGGAATCCCCTGATTGAGGGCGTGACGGATCTCCTGGGGCGTGAGTACCAGCCCGCCGGTGTTGATCCGTTTGAAAAGGGTGTACTTCACCTTCTCCGGCGTCTCCTTCTGAATCAGATACACCACTATCGGAAACGACTTGATCCGTCTTTGCAGATCGCGAGTCAGTTTGTCGTATGTGTAAGTGTTGAATTGGGTCAGGAATTCCAAGTTCTCCAACGTCAGCGTCTGGTCAATCACGAATTTTTTGATCGTATTGACCCGTTGCAGGCCGTCAACGATCTGCCATTGGTCATCATCCTGTCCGTCAAAATAGAACGAGGGGATGGGCAGGCGCAGGAGAACCGACTCAATGAGGCGGCTCTGCTGGGTCGGATCCCAAAGATCCTTCCGCCGCTGAAATTCTGTGAACAAATTGATCTCACCATATTTGAGACGTTCAATGATATGCAACAATGTCAGCGGCTGGGTCTCCACCTTGATGAGATTCGGGTCAAATGGCTCTGTGATGTTCCCGCTTTCATCTATCTGCTCGATTTCCTGTTCCTGAATATCTTCTTTGCTCATCTCTTTGCTTATAACCAATTACTTACTGTGTCCAGGATAAAAAGTTGTGGTGTGAACCACTTTTTGGGCAAAATGAAAGATGCCAGTTGAGGCGATCGGTTTAAAGACCAGCGGCCAAGCTTCCATGCTTGCCCCCGACATCTCTTATCGGGGGACGCGGCACCATGTCAGTCATCTTTATCAGATTTTCCCCGAGAAAGCAACAAAGAAAGTTGACGCATGCATCAATTTTTTCATCAAGTTGATCCCCTGCCAAAGATTCCCGAATCATCTGGGAAGTTGTCCGATCTGATGGATGCTTACAAATGTAAACCTTACAGGTGTGAACTTCAAGAATGAAGGCATGAACTTGACCTGGAATCGTAAGTATTCGGTAAACCCCGTCGGCCTCACCCCGCGCTCGGTTCGGATTGACAAATCCGAGCCGCCATCCCCGCCGGA
>JAOZRQ010000047.1 GCA_029940115.1 Desulfobacterales bacterium | reverse complement strand
GTCAATCCGAACCGAGCGCGGGGTGAGGCCGACGGGGTTTACCGAATACTTACCTAAGTTTTTTCAAAAACTTAGTTTCTTTGGAACATTGTAACCGCTGGCCATGGGTGTTCGTGGGAAAGATTGAAAAATGAATGATGCAGATATTTCAGAGTCACAGGAAAAGCCGCTCATATTAATCGTGGATGACGTGCCGACAAATCTTCAGGTGTTAACCGGCCTGCTGAATCAGAGAGCGTGTGAGATTGCTGTTGCCATCAATGGGGAAGATGCCCTTGAGTTGATTGACACCATACTTCCGGATCTGATTCTGCTCGACATTGTGATGCCGAACATGAACGGGCTTGAGGTGTGTGAAAGATTGCAGGCGTCTCCCAGAACTAAGGAGATCCCCATCATCTTTCTGACCGCAAAAAATGAGACAAAAGATGTTGTCAAGGGATTTGAGACCGGCGCGATGGATTATGTGGCAAAACCCTTCAACTCGACGGAACTTCTTGCAAGGGTGAATACCCACTTGGAGCTGAAAAAGGCAAGGGACACCCAGAAAGAACTGATTTTCAAGTTGCAGGAGAAATCTGCGGAAATAAAAAAAACCAGCAAAGTGGTTGAGGCCGCCAGCAAGCGTATCACCGAGAGCAATCGAGTACGCCCAGATGATCCAGAGTTCCCTGTTGCCGAACCCGGGGAATATCAGAACATTCCTGCCGGACAGCTTTTTCATATGGATGCCGAGGGACATTGTGGGGGGAGATTTCATTTTCATGGAGCATTTCGGGGAGAGCTTTGTCCTCGCGGTGATTGACTGCACGGGACATGGCGTTCCTGGCGCGTTGATGACCATCATCGCATCCTTCGGACTGAGAAAGATCATCGGCGGGGAAGGTTGGCATGACCCTGCCCAGATCCTGAGACGGCTCAGTTCCCTGGTCAAGACCACGCTTCATCAGGACACCGATTACGCGCGCTCCGATGACGGTCTGGACGCGGCCATATGTCATGTCAAAGGGTATCGTTCAGACAGGGAACCCGGATTTCTGAGCTATGAGAATCTCACCTTTGCCGGAGCAAGACTCCCTCTCCATTATGTTCATGACGGCAAGCTGGAGGTGCTCAAAGGTGACCGGCAAAGCCTCGGGTACAAGCGATCGGATATGAACTTCAGCTTTACCAACCACAGGGTGGATATCAAAGAAGGAATGTGCTTTTATATGTCAACTGATGGATTTGTGGACCAGCCCGGCGGGGAGCCGCTACGGCGATTCGGTTCCCGCCAGTTCAGACATCTGCTCAAAGAGATCGCTGACACCCCCTTTGACATCCAACGGGAAAAGCTTCTCGAATCCCTGAATGCCCACAAAGGTGACCATGACATGCGGGACGATGTGACCATGGTGGGATTTGGGCTGTAAGCTGTAAGCTCTAAGTTGGAAGCTCTAAGTTCAGCCTTAGAACATTTTGTAGCTTACAGCTTACAGCTTACAGCTTACAGCTTACAGCTTTCGACTTACAGCTTTATAACTTTTAAAGGAGGAATTTATGGATTTTAAGAAACACCTTGAAGGATCATGGCATCTGACGCTCAAATTCATTGTGCCACTGATTCTTATGACGCTGGTGATGGTCATGGCAAGCATTCTGACCCTCGGCATCCTCGCGCCCGTCACGCTGGCCGGATATATGCATGCCATTCTTCTGATGTTCAGGGATGGGCGTGAACCGAAGGTGCAGGATGTGTTTTCCCAGATGAGGCTCTTTCTGCCGTTGCTCGGATTCGGCGTTGTGGCTGTCATCGCGATATTGGTCGGGGCCGCGATGCTGGTTCTGCCCGGCATTCTGATTGGCTTGGCCATCTCGTTTGGATGCCTTTACATGAATCTCCTGATGACGGACAGAGGCATGCCCCTGATGGATGCGATCAAGGAGAGCTTTTCGATGGCCTTGCAGGGGGATCCGCTGGAGCATGCCATCGTGGTGATTCTGTTCTTGAGCATTTCATGGGTCGGCAGTTTTGTCATTGTGGGCTGGCTTTTTACCCAGCCATTGGCCACGGTTTTTCTCATTTCTGTGTATCAGGAACGGATCAGCAAGTCACCTCCGCCGATCTCGCAGGATGACCAGTCACTGAGGCAGAAATAGTGAGTCGGCATCCTTCTATGCTCCCGCGAGCCAAAACCTGAGGCCAAAACCTGAGGCTCCCGCCGGATTGCCAAATCCGGCGGGCCAAAATCTGAGGCCAAAACCTGGGGCTCCCGCCGGATTGCCAAATCCGGCGGGCCAAAACCTGAGGCCAAAACCTGGGGCTCCCGCCGGATTGCCAAATCCGGCGGGCCAAAACCTGAGGCCAAAACCTGACGCTCCCGCCGGATTGCCAAATCCGGCGGGCCAAAACCTGAGGCCAAAACCTGACACTCCCGCCGGATTGCCAAATCCGGCGGGCCAAAACCTGAGGCCAAAACCAGTTGCTCCGCCGGATTGCCAAATCCGGCGGGCCAAAACCACAGGAGGTGGAATTTTGAAAAAGAAAAGGTGCATGATTTCCGACGTATGCCGGGATATGATCATCATGCTTTTTGTTCTGGGATGCATGGCCGGAATTTTCTCAGGATGCAACAGTTCAAGCGACAGCAATGATGCGCCGACGGCCGTCATTGACACCCCTTCCCATGAAAGCAACGCGGTTGAAGGCGATGAGATCACCTTTACCGGCAAGGGCAGCGACAACGAAGACGGCGACTTGACCGGCTCTGCGCTGATCTGGACCTCTGACAAAGACGGATCCATCGGCACGGGCACCTCTTTTGTCAGAAGCGATCTTTCTTCAGGCGATCATCTGATCACCCTGACCGCCACAGATAGCGAAGGCGCTGCTCAAACCGCTTCTGTGAACATAACCGTCTCAGTAGTGCTAAAAACCGTCAGGGACGACAGGGGCGTCTGGTTCATCACCGGCCCCGATGATGCGAGTCTCTACGACATTTCTGAAGCGACGGGGTATGCCGTGGCCACCGACCGGCTGTGGCAGGCGGAAAAGTACAGGCGAACTGGCCGGGGAAGGTTGGCCGAGATATTCGGACCGGATCAGTTGAACACCGACATTTTCGTTCGTTCCGCAGGCTATTCTGACCAAGAACTGGAAGATGCCTTTGACTCCCTGGACTCGGAATCACAGGATATCATCAACGGCTATGTGGCAGGCTTCAACCGCCGCATCGTCGACATTCGGGCGGATGCATCCCTTCTTCCCTTTGAGTTCAAAGCGATCGGAGCGAGACAGGGAATTGAGTTTGTCCCTGAGGACTGGACCGCCAAGGACGTTCTGGCATGGATGGCCACGATGCTCAGATTCTTCGACAGCGAAGCCGTGACTATGGGACAGATTGATAATGCCGCGCTTTACCAAGGGCTGCTGGCAGCCTTCCCGGACGATTATCAGGCCATGTTCCAAGATCTCCGGTGGATCAGTGATCCTGACGCGACCACCTATATCCCGAAAAGCGGGGATTCACGCAGAGCCAATCGCCCCGAGCCCGGAACCGAGAACCCGAAACCCGCATTTTCGGCCTCCGCGTTCCACTTTCCCCCAGTGGCCGCCAAAATGGCTGCGTTTCAAGGCGGGTTTGTGGAAAGTCTGAAAAAGATCAATGCGTATGTGAAGATAGGGAGCTACGCATGGGTGGTGTCCGGCGAAAAGACCGAATCAGGGAATCCGATCCTCTATTCAGGCCCGCAAATGGATCATGGATTCCAGTTTGCCGCTCCCTCCCTTGTCCTTGAAGGCTCTATCAGGGCCGGGGGGCTGAATGTTTCTGGAATGGGCATCGCGGGAATCCCCGGAATCATTGTGGGCCGCACCCCGCATCATGCCTGGTCCATGCAGGTGGGACACGCGCATACGGTGGACTACTATGTTGAAGACCCCTCCGCCGTGACCCTGCACCGAGTGGAGACCATCAAGGTCGCAGGTGGAGCGGATGTCCAACTGCCGGTTTATCGGACCTCCCACGGCCCGGTGGTCAATCCGATGCCGTACAATCCGGAGACTTATGTTCCGGATCCCGCGAACCCGATCATGACTTGGAAGTATGCCCATTGGGGATATGAACTGCAGAACGGGGTCAAGTCGATTCTGATGCTTGCCCGCGCGTCTGACATGGATGCATTCGGAGAAGGGATAGAACTTGTCCCGGTGAGCCAGCACTTCTGCTATGCGGACAGGGACGGAAACATCGCCTACTGGATGTCGGGCCGTGACCCGGTTCGTCCGTCGGGCACGGATCCCCGGTTTCCGCTCATGGGAGACGGCACAGAGGAATGGCCTGAGCCAGTCACGCTCATCCCCCGTTCCACCGATCGCAACACCTCCAAAGGGTTCTATGGCGGATGGAACAGCAGGAGCAGCCATGACTACAACAACGCGGCGAATGCCATCGGCTACACTTTTGGTCCCTTTCACCGGGCCCATGTGGTCGAAGAGTATCTTTCAAGTCCTAACCCTCTCACGTTTGAGGATGTCAGGGATTTGGCCCTGCACATTGCCACCACCGATTCTCTGACCCAGATTCATGAGGATACCTTTGCAACGACATATGGCGACGGCGGAAATCCTTGGACATTTGTGGAAAAAGATTTTTCCGGGGCCGTCCAGGAGAATTCGACGGAAGCCCGAAACGCCGCATTGGCCCTATTTGAAAATTGGGACGGTCACTTTGTGGAAGGCGGCAAGGCAGACTGGGCCGCAGGAACTACACGCTCGGATGCCTGGATCCTGATGAACGCTTGGATCCGAGAGGTCATCCGGCTCACCTTTACGGATGAACTCGGCCCGGATATCAATATCGGTCTGCTGTTCAATGTGTTGCTCCACGGCCTTTCAGGAACAGATTCGAGCATCGTCAACAATTACGGCTGGTTTCAGAACCTTGCCGATGCTGACGCGCCTCAGACTCGGGACGCGATCATCCTCAACGCCTTGGACAATGTCCTTGGCGAACTCGGAGAACGCCCGTGGGGAACTGACGCGCGTGGACGAATGGAGTACACCCATGAAATGATCGGGCCAGTGCATTCATTGCCAGCGTCATCACGTTCCACCTATGCCCATTGTGTGGAGATGGCCTCCTCCGGTCCGGTGCGGATCGAAAGCATGTTCCCGCTGGGAGAATCCGGGACCATCCTCATGGACGCGGAGGGGAATCCTCTCTTTGACGAGCATTTCCTCAGCATGACAGAGGTGTATGATTTCTTTGCACACAGAGCCTTTCCTTTGTTTGAGTGACGCTTTTCGGGGAGATCGCTCTGTCCGTGAACATGAACGTGAACGTGAACTTAAACTTACTAATCGTGACCAAACAACATCCCCAGCATGCTCGGTTCGGATTGGCAAATCCGAACCGCCTGCCGGATTTGTCAATCCGGCAGGAGCGGGAATGGGGAACTTGTTCGGTCACAGTTCCTTAAGTTCACGTTCACGGGCTCCCCTAAATCCGTTATAATCAGCGATTTGTTCTGATTATAACGCCTTTCGGGGAGGCCCTGTCCGTGAACGTGAACCTGAACATTCAGTCATGGGCAAGTTCACGTTTAAGTTCACGTTCACGTTTAAGTTCACGTTCACGTTCAAGTTCACGTTTACGTTCAAGTTCACGTTCAAGTTCACGTTTACGTTCACGGACTCCCCTAAATCCGTTATAATCAGACTTTGTTTGAGTGACACCCATGAAATCGATCATAGAAACCTGTCTGCCTCGAAATGATATTATCGCAGGGACATTCAACCCTGAGATATTCACTGCCAGTTTGAGCCAAGTCATCAATTCCTACAAAGGCAGGGCCAGCTTGGCCCATGCCTTATATACGGATGGTGACCAGTTCTTCCGAGATGCGACCTATCCGACCGAAGGACTGAGGCGGATCCTGTCGGATGTTTTCGGACGCCTTTCAGGGGAGACTTCTCTTCCCGCGATTCATCGGCTCGAGACCGCGTTCGGCGGCGGCAAGACCCATGCGCTCATCGCACTGACCCATCTCGGATTCAGGGGAAGGGAACTTGCCGAATCCACCGGCCATATCCTTGCCCCGGAACGGCTGCCTGAGCCGGGAGAGGTGACGGTGGTGGGGATCGCCGGCGATGAGTTGCCAGTGCATCAGGCCCGGGGAACCGACCTGCTCCCCCACACCCTGTGGGGAGAGATCGCGTTTCAGATCGGCGGGGAGACCCTCTACCATGAGGTGGAGACGGATGCGGCCGCGTATGCATCGCCCGGCAGAAATTATTTTGAGGCGGTCTTTGGCGGGAGAAAAGTCCTTCTTCTGCTGGATGAACTGGCCCAGTACGCCGCGAGACTTCAGGGGGCCCGGCCCGATGGTGGGGACCAGCTCTCGGCCTTTCTCATGTCCCTGCACGGCTTTGCGAGACAACATGTCGGCATCGCTATCGCGCTCACCTTGGCTGGCCGCGCCGACGCGTTCGCGGGGGAGACCGAGAGACTAACGGAGATGCTTTCAAAGGTGAAAGGCGAGGCGGTGGACCCGGAACAGGCGCTGGTCCTGGCCCAGAAGTCGGAGAAGAGCGTCGTGAGCGTGGTCTCCAGGGATGCGACAACCGTGATCCCGGTTCACGGCGCGGAGATATCCGGGGTGCTCTCCCAAAGGCTCTTCCGCGCCATTGATCGTGAAGCGGCCGGAAAGACTGCGGACGCGTACATGGCGATGTACCGAATCCACGCGCCAAGCCTGCCGGGCCGGTCCTCCCGGGAAGATTATCGGGAACTCATGCTCGCGAGCTATCCCTTTCACCCCACCTTTATCCGCTTTCTCAACGAGAAGATGGCGAGCATCGAGACCTTCCAGGGAACCCGGGGGGTGTTGCGGGTGTTGGCCCTAGTGGTACGGAGTCTGTGGAAGAAGGGTGAGAACCGGGTGCCCATGATCCACACCTGCCATCTGGATCTCTCAGACGCGCGGACCGTCAATGAGATACTGGGAAGAACCGGTGGGGGGGATCTCCTGCCGGCCCTGAACACCGACGTGGGGGGGCCGGATACGTCAGGGCTTGTCACCAGCCAGAGCTATGCCCAACTCGCGGATCAGCGGAATCCGCATCCTGAAAGATACCCGCTTTACGAGTATGCTTGGAAGACGGTCTTTTTGCACAGTCTGGCCGGACGGTCCGACGCGCTCGCGTCGAATCTTTTCGGAATCACTCCCCAAGACGCGCTGTTGAGCATGGCCTTTCCGGGCATGACACCGCCCCAGGTGGAGACCGCCCTCGGGGAGATTGCGAACAGCGCACAGTATCTCCGCTTTCACCGGGGACGCTACTACGCGAGCTTGGAGCCTTCGGTGAACCGTGCCCTGACCACCATCCGGGGCGGACTGTCAAGGGAACTGCTGGATGACCTGCTCGCCGCGACGGCCCGGAAAGTGGTCCGGCAGGATGAAGGCACGTTTCAGGTGGTCCATGATGTCGGACTGCCGGAACACATCCCGGACAACACGCGGAAACCGGTTCTTGCCCTGATCGCGCTCGATGCCGGGGAGATCGATCCAGAAGCCTTTGTCACCACCACCGGTCCGAACCGGCCCCGGATCCGCCAGAACATGATCCTTCTCCTGGTGCCCAAAACAGTACGCGCCGAACCCCCGGATACGGAAAGGGCCTTGGAAGCCAAAGAGATGATGAACCGCATGGGGGGACTGGCCCGCACGGTGCTCTCCATGCGGAGACTGAGAAAACAGCCGGAGAACTATGGGATCAGTCTTTCCAAGCTCCTTGAAAACGACTTTGACACCCGCCTGAAGGAGCGGGAGCTGGCCCTGATCACCATAGTGACCCGGTGCTACGACAGGCTTTGTTTTCCGTCGGCTTCGGGCCAGGTGGTCCGCAGGGAGATCAGCACCGCCGGCGGGGAAGGGGGCGCGGCGGTGGTGGAGGCGATCCGCCGGCTTCTCAAACGCGAGGGGGAGCTGATCACCTCGGACATGGCCGGGGTTCGGGAGACGGTCTATGTCTTGGCCAAACGCTTCTTTGAGGCCTCCGACACCCCGGATATTGCCGCCATACGGGAGAGTTTCGTGTGCAAACGGCGATGGCCCATCTTGGAAAGCCCCTCATTGGCGGACCAGATCATCCGCACTGGCGTGGCCTGCGGGGTCTGGTGTCTCTTTCGCATGAATGACCAAGGGACGCCCAGCGAATTTTTCAGCCAAAATACCGGAGAACTCCCCCTTGATCTGAACCTCCACGAAAAGGGATGGTCTCTCATCTCATCCCAAGGGGCGATCCAGCGAGGATGGGGACCCATGGGGGTTGACAAGGAGAAGGTGAAACGGTTGGTGGCCGAGACTGTGAAAAGATATGAGGCCGCCACGCTGGGAGATGTGATTCATCAGGTGAGGGAACATCTCGGTGAGGTGCCTGAAGGAACCGTGATGGAGATCACAAAGGAGCTGATTCACGGGGGGAAACTCGCGACTTACAGCGGAGAGGCAGGGCAGCAGGAGAAGCCTGCGGACTTGACTTATGGACCCGGCGGAATCACGGTCGCGGTGACCCGGGAGAATGTCGTCGCAACCCCCGGAACCCTCGCAAAACGGGGATGGATAAAGAAGACCCCGCAACGATTCACGCTTTCGGGCCGGGAGGGTGCGGAACGGGTGATCCCTCTCCTCGGCAGTCTGGGAAGTCTCTACGCGAGAGGTGCGAAATCCGCCATCCGAACCCTTGAGATGGTGGATCTCAATCTTCCCGACGGGGGGAGGCTCCATCTGACTCTGGAAAATGTCCCGCCCCAAGGAATGAAAAGGTTGGATGAGTTTCTCGAAATGCTCGGAGAGATCATTATTCAGGGAGAGAACAGCGAGGTGGACCTTGAAATCGAGGAGCCGGATGAGCGGTGCCTGCTGATTCGGAAGCTGAGGGGAGCGGAGATGGCATAGAGATGTTCTCGGCACGGTCTCACCGAAGGCGGACCGTTGCACTTCACGACAATGAAACCCAGTTTCTTTCTCCATAATCAGTGTCCAATACCTGATTTCCAACGGATTTTGTGGTCTAAGGGGAGCGAGCGGTGAGGGGCGGGTGGTGAGCGGCGAAGATGCCCCGCAGCCCCGCCCATGACCGCTGGCTGCTGACCGCATAAGGTCACTTGGAGCCACAAAATCCGTTAGAACCAGCCTGATTTGAAACTGTATGCTTGCATTGACGTGATCTGCAACTTTCGCCGTCATTCATTCAGAGTAAGCAGAATGAAGGACAAAAGCGCCTTCGGGTGCCATCTCGGGAAAATATTTTAAACCTATAGCAAAAAAAGGAGAATACAACGTGGCTTCATTTCTGAAAAGGGAACTGATGATATTCCTCTTCATTTCCTTTATCATCCTGCCTTCGGCAAATGCTGAAACTTATTTTGTCGGGGTGTCCCTTCCCCTTTCCGGGGAACACAAAAATGACGGGCAGAACGTGCTCAAGGCCATACGGCTTTATTTTGACACGGTTAATGAAGCAGGCGGAATCAACGGAAACACGGTTCAGCTTGTCGTAAGAGACGACAACCATACCCCTGAAGGCTCGGAAAAGGCCGCACATGAACTTGTCCGGAGCGAGCGTGTCTTGGCCGTCATCGGTCGTGAGTTCTCTTCCGCCGCCTTGGAAGTTTATGAAAAAGAGGGAATGGTCACCATCACATACGGATCCCCCTTTCCGTCGGCCGCAATGACCAGTGAATACGCGTTCAGCACGATCCCCTCTGATGAGACGGAAGCCGCGTTCATTCCTGTTTATTTGAAATCAGTGGTGAATTGCGGCAACATGGCAATTGTCCATCCCGACAATCCGAACGCCGTGAGGCTTCTGGACAGTTTGACCCGGAAAGCCGGAAAGATCGGCCTGAACATTTCAAAAATCGTTCCCGTGGACGAGAAAAGACCGGATGTGAATGCCGTCTTGCAACAGACAGGGAATGCGGATGCCGTCGCATTGTTGACATCGTCAGATCTTTCCGCCTCATTGATCAAAGCGTCAAGAAAACAAGGGAGCACCCTTCCCATAATGGGGACAAGCACTTTTGCGCCGGACAATGCAGATGCGATAGCGGAAAAACATGCGGACAATCTCTTTTTCACGACGCCCTTTCTGTTTGAACTGGCCTCCTTTTCGGAAGCAAAAGATTTTGCTGACGCCTATCTGTCAAGATACAGAACTAAGCCCACGATTTTCTCCGCATTTGCATGTGACGCGGCTCACCTGATTGCCGAATCGCTCCGCAAGTCAGATCGCCCCGACAGAAATGCGGTTCTGAAGCATCTGACAGACCTGAAAGCGGAAAACAGAAGCTTGGAATGCATAACAGGAGAGCTGGCATTTGACAAGGACGGGATCATTCAGCGTGACATCCTGGTCAACAGAATCAATACCGGCTGTTTTGCCCCAGCTTTTATTCAACTCAGATCGGCTGCCGGAAAAAAGGTGCCCGATTTGCAGGAGAGGCTGGACAAGGGGGAGATGGTGCTGATTGACAGCGTCCCGATGCGCATCCTCCAAGTCGTTTACACCGGGATGGACTTCTTTCGTATCAACAGCATAGATATCACCCACCAGAATTTTGACTTGGAACTCTTCCTCTGGTTCCGATGGATGGGGGAGTTGGATCCGGAAAACTTTGACTTTGTGAACGGCATCTACGGTATTGAGGACAAAACGGAAGTCCTGCGAAAGGATTATTCAGAGCCGGTGAAGTACATTTGCTATAAAATCAAGGGGACTTATCTGACCCACTTTGATCTCAGGATATTCCCCTTTGATGCCCAGCATCTGCCTCTGCTCTTGGCGCACAAGACAAGAGATGCCGACAGGTTGATGTTGGTCATTGACCGTGGCGGGCTGAATCCCTCGCCGCTGGAGGCCATGTTTTCCGGGGAATGGCAATATGATGGCAGAGAAGATTCGTTGGGAACCTTTGTCCATCATTCCACCTTTGGGGATCCGGGCTATGGCCGGAAGAAAAAGGGATCTCTTTTTTCGACCTATCGGCTTGATATCATGTTAAAGAGGGTCATGCTTCCTTATCTGATAACATTGTTTCTGCCTCTCTGCCTGATGATGATTGTCTGCCTGGGTGCGGTGTTCATTCCCAAGGAACAATTTGGCGAAAGGATGTCCCTTGTGATGACATCCCTGCTAAGTGTCATTGTCTTCCACTTGGCAATGCAGGACAAATTGCCCAATGTCGGTTATCTCACAAAAGCAGATCAGTATTTCATTGTCTCATATGTGGTGGTCGCGTCATTTATCTTGAAGACGATAGGGGTGAATTCTCTGCTTCATTCCGGCAGGGAGCATATCGCTGCCAAAGTGGACAAAGTGTTCACATACATGTTGGTTACAACGGCGATATTTGTTTACGCACTCCTGACATGCACTTCATTTGTCTAATATCCATGACCGGACAAGTTCCCCATTCCCCGCTCCCGCCGGATTGGCAAATCCGGCAGGCGGTTCGGATGTGTCAATCCGAACCGGGTGCGGCGAGGATGTTGTTGGCTCACAGAATCCTTAGGAACGGCGAACAAGCCACTTGCATTTGTCCAGTCATGAAACATGACGGTTCTGACGGATTTTGTGGTTCTGTGTCATTTCAGCTGGTCAGAAAAACGCGGTCCGCCGCGGCTTCTGCGTCTTCAGACCACAAAATCCGTTAGAATCAGCATTTACATTTACCTGATGATGACGCTTTTCGGGGAGACCGCTCTATCCGTGAACCTGAACTCGAACGAGAGCATTCATTGCAGGCAAGTTCAAGCATGAGTTCAAGTTCACGCTCACGGGATCTCCTAAATCCGTTATAATCAGCCATTCATCCAAAACCCTGAAAGGAGGTTTGAACATGAAGCAAGACAGAGACAAGAAAACAGAGAAGAGAACTGCCTCTCGACGCATCCGGTCGCTGTGCCGGGGAATCTCACAGAAGACCGGTTTGCGAAGTGGCGTTTTCGGAAATAAAGGTGACTCCCATCTTGGCAATAATAAGTATTAAAAACCTAGGTGGGAGAGAGTAAGACTTGATTATCAAGTTTTTTGAGCGGGGGCAATGGGCGATGGGTTGCGGGGACACCCACCCATGGCCGACGGGCGACGGATGCCAATGCCCGGGAGCATTGGGGGCACCCATAGCCCATAGCCCCATCATCGAAAAACTTGATTATTGAGTAAGTAAGAGAAAAAATGGAATCTGGTTCAGGGATTTCGTTTTTTCTCTTTCTTAGTGCCCATTTCACTTGATAATCAAGTTTTTTGAGCGAGGGGCTTCCGCTGTTTGGAACTACAAGGATGGCTTATAAGAAGGGCTTCCGCTGTTTGAAACTACAAGGATGGCTTATAAGAAGGGCTTCTGCATTTTAAAACTACAAGGGTGGATTATAAGAAGGGCTTCCGCTGTTTGGAACTACAAGGATGACTTATAAGAAGGGCTTCCGCTGTTTGGAACTACAAGGATGACTTATAAGAAGGGCTTCTGCATTTTAGAACTACAAGGATGGATTATAAGAAGGGCTTCCGCATGAGCGGAATGCATATCACACCGGTTCACCCTGGTGAGGTTCTGAAGGATGAGTTGGAGGAAATCGAAGTTTCCCAATCGGCACTTGCCAGACACATCAACGTGTCACTTGGAATCATTGATGATATCTGCCAGTGCAGGCTTGGAATAACGGCCGAAATGGCTGTCAAACTTTCACGGGCACTGGGCGGAAGCCCCCAGTTCTGGCTCAATCTTCAGAACAATTGGGAACTGAGCCAACTGACGGGTGATCATTTTGACAATATTGAGCGGATAGCGGCATGACATTTATTTGGGTGAAAAAGCCGGGCATCCTTCATTTGTGGGTTTACATTTCAGTTTGTAGTTCCGCCTTTAGGCGGTGTGGGACCGCCTAAAGGCGGAACTACGAACTGATTTTAAAAGGAGGAGAAAAAAATGACTCAAAAACTGAAAATCCTGATCCTTTGCTGCATGGCTCTGAGCCTCTCATGTACGCTCTTTGCCGGGGACAAGCGGATCGGGAGGAACACCCCGTCTGAGCAGCGCATGGCCCTGGTCATCGGGAACGGGGCGTACCAGTTTGCGTCCCGGCTGAATGATCCGGTGCGTGACGCAAGGGGCATGGCAAAGACGCTCAAGAGTCTCGGGTTTGAGGTGACCAAGCGGGAGAACCTCAAATTCCAAGAGATGAGCGGGGTCATCACCGACTTTGGGGAGAGACTGGTCAGAAGCGGCGCGGCCGTGGGGCTGTTCTACTTCTCGGGGCACGGGGCCCAGTGTCGGGAGGGACAAACTACCTGATTCCCGTGGAGGCGGACATCCGGCATGAGAAGCAACTGCAATACAAGGCGGTCAGTGCGGGGATGGTCCTGGCGGAGATGGAGAACGCCCGGAATCACCTGAACATCCTCATTCTGGATGCGTGTCGGAACACCCCCACCTTTTCCGGCGGAACCAAAAGCTTCGCAAAGAGCGGGCTGGCCCCCATGAATGCGCCGACGGGGACCCTGATTGCGCGTATGCCACAGCCCCGGGAACATTCGCCAGGGAGGGCCCCGGAAGATACAGCATCTACACCGACAACCTGATGCAGAGCATGACCATTCCCGGCCTGAAGATCGTTCTTCCGGCGGGGCGTGGAGCGCCAGCTTCAGCACTGGCAGCGCCTACTGGGACTACCTGGGCGGCTACCACTATGTTCGGGCCGTGCGCCCTTGACAATGTGGATAATTTGATGATTTGAATGATTGGGTCATTTGAATCATTTGATTATTTGGGTGCAGGGCTTCCGCTGTTTGGAACTACAAGGATGGCTTATAAGAAGGGCATCGGCAGCTTGGAACTACAAGGATGGCTTATAAGGTGCGCCAAGCAAAGCTTGGCATGTCTGATCGGGTGAGGACGGGCACTCCGCAAGGAGGTGTCATGTCACCGGTGTTGGCCAATGTGTGTCTGCCGATCTCCGGAGGTGGCCGACAATGGAACTTTTCGCCCATGGCGAACATGAAAAACTGAGGTGGAGGCAAAAAATGATCACACTTGAACAACAGCAATATGTTGTGGATTCATGCGGCAATCCGATTGCCGTGCTATTGGACATCTCTGCATACGAGGAGATGACCGATGCATTGAAGAAGGCTGGGAACGTCTGGGCAGGGGATGAGAGCGAATCAGAGAACCGATGCGGAACCCATCGCTCCGCCTCAGACATTTTCGGCATGCTGAGGCACCGGAGACCGATGCGTCCTGTCTCGGCAGATGAGATGAATGAGGCGATCCGAAGGAGAGGATGTGGGGATGATTGCGCTTGACACGAACGCGCTGGTTCGGATACTTGTGGAGGATGATCTGGATCAGGCGAAAATTGTGCAGGATGTCATCAGAGAGGAAGAGGGGAAGGGGCGAAAGATTCTCGTTCTGAGTGAGGTTCTCATGGAGGCCGTGTGGGTTCTCGAATCGGTTTACCAATGTGAGCGAATCGAGATTGCCGATTTTCTGGATGCGCTGGTCGCCACACCAGCTTATCATTTTCCCGACTATCCCGTTGTGCAGGAAGCAGTTCGCCAATACAGGGAAAAAGGTGATTTTGCGGACCTGATCATAATCGGAAAGGCAAGAAAACATCATGCCAAGATGCTTTTCAGCTTTGACAAGAACTTCCAGAAAATGTTTCCCGACTTTGTTGCAGATTCAGTTCGGAACGACGACAAGGCCACTGCCCTAAAAAAAGCTCTGGAATCAGTTCCGGGTTGAAAGTTCAAGCAGACTGAAGTCAGCTGATCCGACAAAAAGGCCTGGAATCAATTACAGGGGCTGAAAGCCCAGACAGGCTGAAGCCAGCCATCGTGACAGTGCGCTTTAGCATACTTGCGCTTTCAGCCGGGAGTTCGCAGTTCCGCCCGCAAAAACAGGAGGTAAAAATTCCATGGAAATCATCACGTCGTGCCTGGCCATTCTCGGGGCCGTATCGGGTGCCGCCACCCTTCATGGCTACTTTACGGGATTGAAGACGGGCAATGAGATCAGACATATCCAGCCAAGGGTGGAGCGGCTTTCGGATCATATCCTCTACACGCCCTCAATCCAGCAGGTTCATGCGATCAATGAGACTTCAGACAAGGTGAGCGATCTCCGGGAACTCCGGGAGATGCTCGAACCTGTCCAGACAGGTCTGAACCAGGACATTCTCTCGACTGCCGTGCTTTCAACCCCTTCCAAGTTGAAGGAGGCGTTTCGGAAGGATCCCTTTGAGGTGCTGATAGAGACCCGACCGGTTGGCCGTGCGAAGAAGCCCTCGAATCCCGACCTGTTGCCGATTTTTTTCCATGAAAACGGGGTACATTATGTCGGATGGCAGACCCGAGGGGTCTTGCCGTTGATATTCAACTGCGACTATTCGCCCGAGATTGTCTCCGATGCCGAATCAGAGAGGGCGGCTCCCAAACACCCACTTCGGAGCGAGCCCCGGACGATTTCGGATGATGATGTCAGGGTCATGATCAAAACGCACAACTTTTTCTCTAAAAAATATGGCCGGACTAAGGAATGGTGTAATGAATCCGGTGATTTTCAAAACGATTTTGTTGACAACAGGGACGGCACTGTGACGGATCGGGTGACGGGGAAGCCCTGTCGAAATTTTTTTGGGGTTATAACTTTTATTATTTTCAGTTCGTAGTTCCGCCTTTAGGCGGCGCGGGCCGCCTGAGGTTTGAACTACAAGGATGGCTTATAAGAAGGAATTTCGCTGTTTGGAACTACAAGGATGGCTTATAAGAAGGGCTCCCGCAGCTTGGCAACTACAAGGGTGGCTTATAAGAAGGGAGTCGCAACTACAGGGATTGGGTTTAGCAAGGATACGCCTCATGGCAAGTATGAGAGCAAGGGAGTCCAAAAAACAATGTTCAAAATCAACCATTTGGAAATCAACCATTTCCGAGGCATGGAGCATTTGGCACTCGATTTTCAGGAACAGATCAACATCCTCATCGGCGATAATGGTTCCGGGAAATCGGCCATACTGGATTGCATCGCCGCCATGCTGTTCCCTCTTATCCAAGCGTTTTACGGAAAAAGAGAGGCCACAGGGTCCATCACGGATCAAGATATCACCAATGGAAAAACAGAGACGCATCCCATCATATCTGTCCAGTTTCATGGCAAACCCTTCCAATGGGAAGTCAGAAAAGTGAGAGATCGTGATGCGGAACAGACTTCCGCAGGACTTGATGGATTGCTCGAAGACATTTCTGAAACCGGATCTGTTCCGTTGATTGTCCATTATCCCGTGAATCGTTTGGTTTTTGACATTCCCCTCCAAGTCAGAACGAACCATTCTTTTGACAAGAAAGGCATTTATGATGGCATCGTGGGCGGAAAGCTTGTCAACTTCAAAGTCTTTTTTGAATGGTTTCGCTGTCGTGAGGACCTTGAGAACGAAGCCCGCTTGGATGATCCCGGATATCGGGACCCACAGTTGGAGGCGGTGAGAAGGGCCATAGAACGTCTTTTGCCCGGTTTTACAGGATTGCGTGTAAGACGTTCCCCGACGCTCCGAATGACCATCCGAAAAAATGATGAGGAGCTGATTGTGAATCAACTCTCTGACGGTGAAAAATGTCTCCTGGCCCTGGTGGGGGATTTGGCTTGGCAAATGGCTGTTGCGAATGATCATGACAACCCTCTCGAAGAACATGCTGTGGTGTTGATTGATGAAGTTGATCTCCATCTCCACCCTTCATGGCAACGGGAAATCGTGCCTGCATTGACCCGGACCTTTCCGAATGGCCAGTTTGTTCTGACAACGCATTCTCCCCAGATTCTCAGCCATGTGAAACCGGAGAACATCATCGGATTGAGGCGGGTGAACAACCGTATGGAGAAATTTCAGCCGGAAGCGGCCTACGGTCTCGATTCCAACCGCATATTGGAAGACATGATGGGGGTGCCGGAGCGGCCCCGTCTAATCAAGGAGGAATTGTCGAAACTGTTCCTGACGATAAATCAGGGAAAACTTGGGGAAGCGAGAAAGATGATGGGCAGTCTCATGCAGCATATCGGGGACGATCCTGAACTGGTCAAAGCCGGGGCCATCATTCGCCGCAAGGAGATCATCGGGCGATGAAGTTTATCTCCAAACGAGAGGATCCGACAGAATTCAGGGAATGGAAGGCACTGGCCAGCGATGACTGGTCTCCAAACTGGGACAATCTGGCTGGCGATCCCAAAAACAAAGTCCATGATTCTCTTCTTGCGGAACAGGGACATATCTGCTGTTATTGCAATCGGGGCATTGACAAAGATGACAGCCATATTGAGCATTTGGTTCCGAGAAGCCATGCTTCGCACAAGGAACTTGATTATGACAACATGCTCGCTTCATGCCAGAGAAGATTAAAGCCGAAAGAACCCCGCCACTGTGGCGTTCTGAAAGGCGAGTGGCATGATGAGGCGTTGCTGATTTCACCATTGCAGGAAGACTGTGAAACCCGATTCCGATTTGTTGAAAACGGCGATGTCATCCCAATATCAGAAGGTGATCATGCCGCACAGAAGACCATTCAGAAACTCGGCTTGAATATTGAGAAGTTGCGGGCAATGCGCCGCAGAGCGATTGAGAGCGTCACAGAAATTTTGGATGATCTGAGTACGGATGACATTGAAGGCTGGATTGCTGGACTGAAACAAACGGATTCAAAAGGCCATTTTGAGCTATTCTGCCAGACACTCATACAAATCTTGCAATCATACATTTGATTGGAAATAGGAAAAAGAGTACGGTGATGAAATGAGAATAAAACAATTACACCTGAAAAATTTCAGAGGCTTTGATGAACTGACCATCGCATTTCCCCTGTCAAACATCGCTGTTTTCGCAGGGATAAACGGCTCAGGAAAATCCTCAATATTGGACGGCATTGCCATGTTCCTATCCCGCTTTGTCTCAAAACTGACAGGAAAGGAGGCGGAATTCTCATTGACAGAGAATGACATTAACATGGCCGCTTCCCAAGCCGAGACGTTCAATACCATCCACATCCATGTGGATGAAGAATTCCCACTCTCCGATGAACTGTCGTGGTCCATTTCGAAAAGTCTCTATCCGATGTCGGAGAACATGCATGGCGGGCATGAGAGGGCACTCAGCCATTATGTTGATGGAAATTTTCATGTGCAGGCAAAGACCGACTCCTCCATGAGTTTGCCTGTGCTTGCCTATTATCAGGCCGACAGACGGATGAGGGGAAACCCCGTTCCGGAAACACAGCGCATCCCGAAACGACAATTTTCCGACATGCGCTTCCTCGCGTATGAGGGTTCGTTTGAGAGGAATGTGACCGATTTGTCCGCCTTCATTTCATGGTTCAGGTTTGAGGAGGATCTGGAGAATGAGATGAAAATCAGGCAAAAGGACTTCGACGCGGTGAACAGGAACTTGGAGGTTGTCCGACACGCGATGACCACCTTTCTGAGCGGATTCCCATCCTCCGACTATTCTCATCTGCATATGGAAAGAAGGCGGAAGGATGAGAGGTTCACGTTTCATGTCTCGACGGAGAGTTCACTGATCATCAGGAAGGACGGGCAGGATTTGAGGATTGAACAGATCTCTGCCGGAGAGCAGACCCTCTTGATGATGGTATGCGACATCGCGCGCAGACTGGCCATTGCCAATCCGGGGCCAAATGACACCTTGGATGGAAAGGGGATCGTTCTGATTGATGAAATAGAGTTGCATCTGCATCCATCATGGCAACGGGATGTGATCCCATGCCTGCTTCACACCTTTCCGAACATCCAGTTCATTGTCACCACCCATTCGCCGCAGGTGTTGAGCAATGTGGAAAAGGAGGAGGTCAGCATTTTGGAACACTTCGAAATTGTTGAGAGAACGCCCCACACAAAAGGGAGAGACACCAATTCCATCCTGTTCGAGCTTCAGGGCGTGGAGGAGAGACCTGAGCCGTACAAGGATAAGATCAGAGAATTGTATCGCCTGACAGATGAGGAGAAAATAGAAGATGCAAGGGTGGCCTTGTCTGAACTGGAAGATAAATTCGGAGAAAATGATACGGAGATTCTAAGGGCAAATATGCATATTGAGTTTGCTGAAGAGGAGAAAAATGAAGCATGTCAATAAGGGGGTTGAACCTCGCTCTTTGACACATTATCGAGCCAATGACCCATATCCGACTTACGAAGGCTATCGTGAAAAAGACGACTTGCGACATGCCCTGTTGATCGAGCAGGGAGATATCTGTTGCTATTGTATGGAGAGGATAAAAACCAGGAAGATGAAGATTGAGCATTGGAAACCACAGACCAAATGTGAAAACCTGCAATTGGATTACAGGAACCTTTTAGGCGCTTGTCTCGGCAGAGAAGGCCAACCTCAGCATTTGCAACATTGTGACACAAGAAAAGGGAACGAACTGATTACGATAAACCCGACAGATGAAAATTGTGAGTCATTGGTCAAGTTTAGCAAGTCAGGGGAAATATATTCCGATAATGAGGAGATAAACAAAGACCTTAACGACGCTTTGAATCTCAACATGAGGAGAATCGTAGAGAATCGGAAAGCCAGATTGGATAAGGCGTTAATGGACTTTGGAGAGAAATATCCTGGCAAATGGACAAAAGATCTCTTAAAAAGAGAGATCAGACGATGGTCTCCCAAGCAAGGCCCTTATAAGCCCTATTGCCAGATAGTTGTTTTTTTCTTGAAGAAAAGATTGGCAAGATGCGATTGACTTGAACCTTGCAATTGTGCAAGTTTGGCACTCCGGGGGGGCATCGGCATTGTGGAACTACAAGGGTGGCTTATAAGAAGGGCTTCCGCAGTTTGGCAACTACAAGGGTGGCTTATAAGAACCCTCTCGACAGGTTGATATTGGGCGACACCGTACCGGAGACATAAGGCACTCGGGGATCGGACTTTGACAGGAGCAAAAAATGAACAGTTATATCTTTTTTCTTGGCGGTCACGATGCTGAAATGCTGGAGATACGAAATATTCTCAGGCAAAATGGAAAGCAATTTTTCGACAAAGGGCTTTCTTGGGGCGCTTCCCTTTCATCATACAAAGCAGAAACAGAAAATCTTCCTGACGATGCTGTCCCGGTTTTTGTTGAACTGAAATCAGATTCCCCCTATCCGGAAAACGCCATTTTCGTTGATCACCATGACGAAAAAGCCGGAAAAAATCAGAAGACCTCAATTGAACAGATCGCTGACCTGCTCTCAATCCGACTGAATCGTCATCAGCAGCTTGTCAGTGCGAATGACAAAGGGCATATCAGGGAAATGCGGCGATTGTCCGCAACCGATGAGGAGATATCGGAAATCCGGGCTTTGGACCGGAAGGCCCAGGGTGTCACGGATACGGATGAGAGAGATGCCGAGGAATCCGTCCGAAACCGCGTTGAGACACTCGGAGATGACACAGCCATTGTTGACAGCCTCACAAAGAAAACATCCCCTGTTTTTGACAGAATTTACGATCAGTACCCGCACATCTTTGTATTCACACCCGACGGCGAGATGTCTTATTCGGGCAAAGGGGAGATGGTGGACAATCTTGTGCAGGTATATAAAGAGAAGCAGCAACAGAACCCGTCCGTGAACTTCTGGTGGGGTGGGAACCTGCCGGAGAATGGCTATTTTGGGACAGATGCGCGCATGACCCGTGATGAACTGAGACAGATGATCAGAACGACAAGGATTTGATTTGGCAAATAGCTGGTAATATCCGTCGGACTTGCCTCCTCATGCTCGGTTCGGATTGGCAAATCCGAGCCGTCATCACCGCCGGATTTGTC
>JAOZRQ010000436.1 GCA_029940115.1 Desulfobacterales bacterium | reverse complement strand
TCAATGATTTTTTCCCTTGTCAGGTCCGGCGACAGCAGCCACAGCCTCCGGATGTTCCCGGCGAGGATGACATTTCCCATGGTCTCCGCGGCCATGGGAGTTCCGGAGCCGCCGTGCAGGGAGATGTCCCTGATGTTGGAGGGCCGGTCCGCTTCGAGGCGTGCCACCGCGTCATCTGTCACGCTGACTCCCTGCACACCGATTCCCATTGTGGCGATGTATGCGCTGTCGCCGCCGTGAAGCGTGACGCCTGTCGGAATTCCCGGCATGCACGGCACATTTGCGATGCATCTGCCGCTGTGCAGGGAGGCCTGATCCATGGAAAGAAGGGCGGAACCGGCCCGCTCAAGTCCGTCCTGATCCTCACCGGTCACCTTCAGCACCTCGAAGCTGCTCACATAATTCATGCCGCCGCTCACAGCCAGCACGGCCGGCTGCCCTCCGAGACCGGGGACGCCCGTGTCCCCGGCCGCATGGACGCCGAAGGTGTCCCCTGTCAGCGGATGCTCCGCCAGTCTCACCGGATTCTTCGGATCGCTGACATCGAGCAGCACGATGCCGTGACGATTCGCATCGGGATCCCCCATGTCCCCGTTCGCGACGGCGATCCTGTCATCGTTCGGCAAGCTGATGTCGTATGGGTGTCCCACATCTGCCGAACCGGTCACCTTCGGATCGAAGGTCGTGAATGTAGTGTTCGAGTGGGTCGGGCCACGCTAACCGGTTGAAAAATCAGTAAAATCAATCCAATCATAGGTCTTTTAAGGGCCTATATCGCACTTTTCAGCATCAAAAAGAGCGTTATGGGATTCTGTTTCCATACGCTCTCTCTTTTTTTCCATATCGCTCTCTTTAGCCCCAAAAAGAGCGATATAGGCACTATTTACAGCCAAAACAACAATTCGTTTAATATTAAGCACTTAGTGTGGCCCGACCCAATACAACCCCAATCCCATAATTTTCCCAGGCAAAGGAAAAAGACGGCTGAGAGAAGTCAGCCGCCCTTCTGCTGTCAGAAGATCGGAGTGCATTCTAACGCCACCGCCATCTTATGATGGAATACCTGTCCTCCGTCCGCTTCCATGTGTAAACGTCGCCATTCGGGGCCAGAACCAGGGAGCCGTACTCGACTATGACGGTGACATCCGGAGGAACCTCCTCAAATTTGTTCTCAGGCGCAAGCAGTCTTGCCACTTCGTTTCCCTTGTCGTCATATCGAATGATCTCCCTTCCGCCGGCAGAATAGAGATTTCCGCCCGCATCTCTTGCGAATCCCAGATACACCCCTCCCACTATCACCCACTCCTTGTCCGGATATGTCACCGTGACCTTGTATTTGCGGATGCCTATCATTCTTTTTTTCACTATTCCCAACTCCGGAGGGCGTTCCGAATATGTCCTTACAAACTCACCCGAAGGAGAATAAAGATCATATCTGGTATAGCCGACCTTGATATAAAACCCTTCTTTTGAAGGGAAGGCTCTTCCGCGAACATCGGCTTTTTTTACAAAAGTGCCTTCTGCATCATAAAAAAATTTCCGGGGTCCTTCATAATTTGCGATAAAATTGCCGGTCGGATGGAGGTAAATATGAAATGGCCATCCTTTTGTTATGCCTCCTGTGGGTGGCCTGATTATCTTCTTCAAAACACCGGCCGGAGTGAATATCTGTATCCTCTTATTGTAGCCGTCATTGACAAAAATATTCCTCTGAACATCCACTCCGAACTCGTTCGGGAACACATCGCACGAGTCTCCTCTCTGAAAGTAGAATTCTCCGGCTTCCGCACCCCAGGTGCCGGAAACTGCTTCCGCAGGCATTGCCCAGCCTCCTGAAACTTCACAGACAGGCAAAAAAACCGCTACAGCAGCCATGCACAAAACAATTTTTACCATCTCCTCACACTTTTTTAATCCCATAATTTGATTCTCCCAAAACCGGTTCGGGTTGAAATGTTTTGGAAAGTCACCAGAACTTTCCTGCTAAATACTTGTTCATTGGCATTCACGCCAGCTTCGTCTATATCCGGATATCTATAACTGTTAACTCCGTACGCATGTATGACTTGATAAATACATGTGTCGTTACTGACGCTCGGTCTCTCAGAGTAAACAATTGATATATGACCAGGATATCTCACAAGATCACCCTTGCGGAGCTTCTTCTGCACCACAACTCTTTCTTGAAGGGAATCGGGATTCGGCCGGTATGATGCATGGTCGTTTATGAAGAAATTCCCACTCCATACCAGGGTGGGCAGGGAGGGTATGTTTATCACCAGACCCGGAACCGCATTTCTTCCGCTTTCCACCACCCTCTGTACCAGGCTGGAGCAATCTATGCCCGCCCAGTAGCTCGGATTGAAAGGAGCTGACCCGCTAACGCTGTTCCGCCAAAGTTTTTGTTCATTGCGATTTCTGAGCCCCGCCCAATCCCTATCTCCCGTGCCGACATTGTTGCAGTCCTGATTGTTGATGTTCCCCCTGTAATTCACCTGATTGGGATCGCCTTCACGATTTGTTATTTGGGTGGTGGTTTCGGCTTGACAGTTGGCCACCGTGTCGTTGAAGTGCTCCACCGAGTCCGTGCATCCGAAGCAGTAGCTCATCCCGGGCCCGTGAGGATTGGCGCTGCCGGCAGGCCCCTGCCCGGTTCTCGCCACCCAGTTGTCCGTCGGTCTCACGGCGCCTCTCAGACCCGCATACCTTTCCGCCTCCTCTGTCATTGCATCCACGAAAACCCTGACCGTGTTGTCGTAAAGCTCGTACAGCCCAGTGTCCCCCGTGGTTCCGTTTATCATGTCGTCCGAGTCTCTCCGGGTCTCCCCGACAAAAAACTCCCTTCCCATCACCCGGTTCAGCCAGGTTTCCGCCTCGGCCTCCCTGCCGTAGTCCCGCATCAGCTTGTCGAATGTGTCGCTTGTGTCCCCGAGACTTGTGTTGACGTTCAGGTTGAACTCCCGCTTGAAGACCGCCGCGGCGTTCATCGCCTCATCAAAGAAGAGTCCGTCCTCGTCGATGAGCTGATGATTGCCCACGCTCCGCTTCCTCGGAACGACCTGGTTCAGCAGCTCCTGGACGAAGTCGAACATTCTCTCCCCATCCCCGGTCACCGTGTCGGGGGTGACTCCCGCATGACTGTCCGTGAGAACCCCGTCGTGGACAAAGACCGCCTCGCCGGAAAGCACGTCCCCGAAGACCGTGTTCGAGTTGTTCCTCACATTCCATGTGTCATATGTTGTCAGCAGGGGGTTGCCGTCATCCGAGAGCAGTGTGAATTTTATGACGATGCTGTCGGTTCCGGTCGCGGGATTGCCATCGACGCTCGGGGCCAGATCCTGGGCCGAAAGCGTGAAGCCCGCCCTTCCGTCCGCGTCGGTGAGCGCCTCGGCCTCGTCTGTGACCTCATCTCCCACCCTCAGACCCGCGCCCTCTCCGGGAGAGATGATCCGGGCCCTCACCCTCCTGCCCCCGGGAGAGTCCGCCTCATCGCCCACTCCCGTCCTCACGACGATGGTCTTGTCCCCCAACGGCGGATAATAGTCATTCCATCTGAGCCGCACATCCGGGAACTCGGGGTCCTGCCTCTCCGCCTCAATCCACCCCCGAACATCGCTGTGCCTCAGGATCAGCCCCTCCCACTCCCCGGCAAGGGTCTCCCCGATGGCCTTCCTGACGGCATCCAGAAACTCCTCCCTGCTCCTGTAATCCTTCACCTCCAGATCCTCCAACGCGGCAATGACCACGGCGGGAACCCCATCGTCCTCCAGTCCCTCCAGGGTCAGATCGGTGATCCTGAAGCGTGTCCTGCCGAGCGGGAATGCATGCACGCCGCCGCCCACCGTGTCCCCCACATACCCATGATTCCTTCCCAAGCCAATCGCCCCGGAGTCCGGGAGACCGGAGACCCTTCCGAGGATGCGGTCGTCCGTCCCGTCCCCGTCCTCATCAATCGGCTCCGTGCCCTCAAACGGGTCGGCGATGTCAACGATGTGGACGTTGCCGTCAAACGCGCTCACATAGGCCAGGCGATCATGCGGGCTGACCCGCACATCCCTGAGCCATGTGTCAAAACCGATCCTTGAGACCACCTTTGGAATCTCGGCAGGCGGGTCGTCACCGACTTCGACAATGTAAAAGGTCCGGTCCTGTCCCGCGACAAACACGATGTCCGGCCGTTCGTCCTGACCACTCTCATTCGGGGTCTCAATCTTCCCGTCGCCGTCACGGTCGGTGACAAAATTCCGGATTCCGTGCATGGCCCTCGCGGGGATGGCGAGGGACACGGCCCTCTCCGGGTTCAGGTCCGGCGACAGCAGCCACAGGTTGCGGATGTCCGCCGAGAGGATCGTCTCCCCCATGAGCTCCACGGCGAGGGAGGCCGGCGACGGATGCCCGCAGTCAAAGCGGCCGGGCAACCAGGGATTGGGATGTGTCCCGGACCTGGTGCGGCTCAGGGCGTCGGAGACGCCCACCGCCTGGACCCCGATGCCGGTGGTTGCGATGTACGCGTTGTCACCGGCATATAACGTGACATCCCTCGGGATTCCCGCAAGGCAGGGTATCCTGTTGACGATGTTGTACAGGGGGCACGGGCTGTTCCTCAGTGATGCCTGGTCCGTGGTGATGAGAAGCTGGCCCGCCCGCCCAAGCCCGTCCCGATCCTCGCCGGTCACTCTCAGCACCTCGAGGCTACTCATGTGATTCATGCCGCCGCTCACGGCCAGCACGACCGGCTGGCCCTCAAGACCCGGGACGCCCGTGTCGCCGACCGCGTGGACGCCGAAGGTGTCCCCGCCGAGGGTGTGTTCGGCAAGCTTTGTCGGATTCTCCGGGTCGCCAACGTCGAGTAGCACGACGCCATGCTTGGCACTGTCGTCATCCGTGAGGCTGCCGTTTGCGACGGCGATCCTGGTGTCATTCAGGATGCTGATGTCATGGGGATGTCTCACGGCGTCCCTCTCCGTGGAGCCGACGACTGCCGGAGCGAAGGTTGTGAATGTGATGCGGTGGTCAGACTCCGCCAAGGACTGATCTGCGAATCCCCTGACGCCGGCGAGGCTGATCTCGTAGCGGGTGTTGTGCATCAGCCGCCTGTCCGGTGTGAGGCTGAAGCCCACGGGCACACCCGGATCCTCTCCCGAACAGAGCCGATCTCGCGAACAGATCAGATCTGTTTTTCCTTTGACCCAGCATAACACGTCGTCGGTCTCCCGTCTCAGCAATCCAAGATTTCCGAGAATGGAGGATGCCCTCACCTGCCTGCTGAACCGGACGGATATCTTCGCGTTGATGGGAACATCCGCCGCGTTGTTCAACGGATGGGTCTGAAGGACTTCCATGGGACCTCTTTCCGAGGGCGCGGGAATGTTGAGATGGACGAAACCGTCCTCAGCTTTTGGGACATCGAAATTCTGTGCCTCCACAGGATCACCCGAGGGCGTGTAGGTCGTCACGGTGAATTCCACGTTCCTCGGAACCACGAACATCGGACCGCCGAAAATCTCCCCGAAAAGGCCCCCACCGACGCCCATGAAGCAGGGGAGAAGCAGGGGCGAGGGGATCACCTCGGCAAAGTCATATTCTTGCGTCGGGTATGTGAACGCATAGGTTCCGGACGTCCGTGCGCCGTTGAAGGGCGGGGACGCTGTTTCCGCACGGCCGCTGCTTATCCAGGCCATGTTGTTGACGGAGTACGCCGTTTTCTCATTCACTCCTTCAAATATCCGGATCTGTCTCAGCACCACAAGCGTGTCGCCCGGCGACAGCGTGACGTCCGGGGGAAGGTCGTCGTCGGCCGGCAGGGGGATCAAGAGTTTCAGCTCCTCCGCCGCCATGACCTCGTTGCCGTCCGCGTCCGCCATCTCCAACCGAATCCCGCCGATGTGGAGGAACCCATCCGGCAGGGCCTCCTCCCCGGAGGGGGCCTCCGTGACGGGGGCAATCCTGATGAGCGTCCCATTCGGCACGGCCCCCGCCGGCACAGCCGCCCGGATCCCGCCCTCTCCCACGACAACCCCGCCCCCCGACCCG
>JAOZRQ010000890.1 GCA_029940115.1 Desulfobacterales bacterium | reverse complement strand
CTAAACGCACCACCCGACTTTGGCGTACAATTCCAATCTGAAAATCGAAACCCGCCATTTCATGGCATTCCTCAGATGTCGATTTGGAATTATGCACCTCATTAACATGGCATCCGCCTCACAAATGAATGCGAAAACACACCATCTCACCACCCGTGCCGAAATGTCGTCCAAACGCACCACTCGACTTTCAGCCGTCGGGTGAGGACCAGCGAGACGGGCAAGTCCTTGGATGTCAGAAGACCCTCAACCAGATTTTCGCTGACAAAAAATCGCTCAATTCAGGTCTCCGTCAACCCAGTTTGTGACAGTCAGCTTTCTCATGCCCATTTGATCTGAGAGCAGGAGCAAGAGCAAGAGGTTTTCAGGATGCCCACGCATGACAAGTTGCATTCCCCGATCCTGTTGTCCCTTCTTCAACATGATGAGACCTGCCTACCGATTCTCAGCGCGTCACCTGAACAAAATGCAAAAGAGCAACCCTCGCCACTTTTTTTGTTGACTTCGAGAAACAGCCCATGTATGAATCATATATTAAAGATGGAGGCGAACCTGAACCAAGCTTCAGTCAACACGTTAATGCATGATGAAACGAATGTCAAGTCTGAGAAACAAAAAAAAATGGCAGACCAGACATTTTTTTTGCAAGAGTCTCAAGTTCACTTGTCAGACACCCCAAATCAACATGTATGAAAATGGATGTCAAACTCGAAAAACTGGCGGATCAGATGCGGGAGAATATCCGGCTGAAAAATTGCAGCATCTTTTTGTTGACTTCGAGAAACGGCCCATGTATGAATCATAATGAAAGATGGAGGCGAACCTGAACCAAGCTTCAGTCAACACGTTAATGCATGATGAAACGAATGTCAAGTCTGAGAAACAAAAAAAAATGGCAGACCAGACATTTTTTTTGCAAGAGTCTCAAGTTCACTTGTCAGACACCCCAAATCAATCAACTCATCAACATGTAAGTACCCGGCCAAAAGTTTTTCGGGATTTTTTCTTGGGAAGACAACTTTCACAAACCGCGGATGAACACGGATGGACGCGGATGAGTCCGCGACAGACAGGCCGTCCGCGTTCATCTGCGGCTCACAATGGAAAAGTTGTCCCTCATATGCAGATACCTGAAAACATATGGCCAAGTACTTATGAATATGAAGATGAAGATGGATGTCAAACCCGAGAAACAGAAAAAACTGGCGGATCAGATGCGGGAGAAGATCCGGCTGAAAAATTACAGCATCCGGACAGAGAAGGCATATGTTGAATGGTATGAGCGGTTTGTCCGGTTTCACCAGCTGACTCACCCCGCAAAGATGGGAGGCCGTGAGATTGAGCAGTTTCTCACCCATCTCGTGGTGGTTAGGAATGTCAGCCCCAGCACCCAAAACCAAGCCCTGAGCGCGCTCATCTTCCTTTATAAGGAGGTCCTGGGAATCGAGCTGGCTTGGTTTGACAACTTCCAGCGGGCCAAAAAGCCCGAAAACCTCCCTGTTGTGTTCACGCAGAATGAGGTCCGAAGGATAATGGCCCATATGGAAGGCATTCAATGGGTCATGGCCCAGCTGCTTTACGGCGCGGGCCTTCGCCTGATGGAATGCATCCGGCTGCGCGTGAAGGATGCCGACTTTGAGCGTCATGAACTCTCCGTCCG